>JBBQPP010000338.1:0-4932 GCA_038217255.1 Bacteroidales bacterium
AGGATCAAATGTAATTTGCACTACTTCAGCATGACCTGTGTTTCCCGTACAAACCTCATTGTAGGTTGGGTTTTTAACATGCCCGCCGCTATAGCCGGGTTTTACATCAACAACTCCTTTTAACTGAAGGTAAACCGCTTCGGTACACCAAAAACATCCTCCGCCAAGCGTGGCTTTTTCCAATTCTTTTCCCATGATTTCGTTTGAAAAAATAAGTAATAGTAAAATGATAATATTCTTCTTCATAATCAATTATTAACCCTGTTAACGTGTGTTTGTTTACTTTTGAACAGAAATCGCGAAAAAAATTTCTTTTCAAACTCCCAAAAAAACTGAACTGCCCAAACAAAAAACCTGTATTCGCGAATACAAGAAGTATAATTGCAAGCTGAAAGTTGCTTTGAAGGTTCCAACGCATTTTAAGCTTTTCAAACATCGTTTAAACCATTTTGTATTAATAACAAAAAATTTAAAAGTATGTTTTTGGGTATGTTAAAACTGATGGGTTTGATAAACAACAAATCCGTAAACCAAAAACCTGAGTATTCGGGCCAGGGCATAAATTAAAAAGCGCCTGCCCGGATAGCCTGCCGAACCGACCAAAAGACAAACTGCGGCCCAGGGAATGGGTGTTATGGCTGCCACAAGGATTAGGAACAATCCATATTTACGCAATTGTATCCACGATTCCTGAAAAAATCGTTTGCGAAAATACCTGAATATGACTCGTTTATAAAGAAATTGACCAAGTAGGAAATTGAGATACCCTAAGCCATATGAAATTATTGCGAAAAATCCAACGTTCAAAATATAATGTGGGATATCACCTTTGTTAAATGCCCAAATCATAAAAAGTTCAGGCGGTATAAGGCCAATAAACGATTCTGAAGCAATGTAAATGAGATAAATTATCCCGGGTTGTGAATAAAAGTTTTCGATCCAGACTTCAGGATTTTTGGAAATTACAAGTTTATCGAAAATGAAATAACCCACAAGCAAAATAGCCAGCCAGATTAATCCTTTTAATCCGTTTTTGATAAGAAATTGCACACGTGAACTGATTTTCATTGCTTTTTAACGTTGATTTTTATCGTTTTGAAATTATAACAAATCTGCGAAGTTTAAAGTTCCGGGTTTCGGGTTCATAATTCACAGTTCTAAATTTCGAGCGGCCTCACTTTGAACTATCAACTTTGAACTTTGAACTCATTTCTCTTTTACCGGTTTCAACTCTTCAAAAAATATGTCGTCATTGGGCACATCAAATTCCAAACCAGTAATTTCAAGGTTGTTTGTCATGTTAAATTTTACTGTTCCAAAACTAAACCAGGCGTGGGTTTTGTCCCAATCGATTTTCCAAACGTCATAATGCCAGTGTTCCAAAGTAGCCGAAAGTTCGGGTGTGTGAGCAAAATACAACCGCAATTTCCCTTTTTCCAGTTTCACTTCTATTTTGCCATAAATCGGGGCATCAAAAGTTCCTGTATATTTTTCCAATGGCAGCGAAGGTTTCGTTCCGGTAACCCTTTTTTCCTGTCTTTCTAAAATTCGGGTATCCTCCGCTTTGCGTTTGTTGCGTTGTTCCAGCATTTCAGCCGACCAGTCTTTTTCAGGTAATCTCAAAAAATCATCCATTTTCCCATGTCGTTCACCGATGAAATAATACCACCAAGTGCACCAACTTCCTCCCAGTTTTCAAATCGTATCGGAATATTTTTTTCATCCTCATAAGCGTGTGGAGTTGCAAAATTTCCTTTTTCGCCTAGTTTTTTAAGTGAATAAATTGTACGGTCCATTTTTACAGGATTGAGAATTCTTTCCTGCACATTTTCGCCCCAGGTTTTACCGGTAATTTGTTTAATGATTTCGCCTGCAGTAATATACATTACGTTTGAATAGCCAAACCCATCGCGAAAACCAAAGGCAGGTTCAAGATATTTCAGCCGTTTAATTATTTCTTCGGAAGTGAAATCCGATTTGTACCAGATAAAATCGCCGCTGAAAGTACCCAATCCCACGCGGTGGCAAAGCAAATCCTTGATAGTGGTTTCCCGGCTTACAAACGGGTCGTACAACTCAAACCAGGGCAAATATTTCTGCACTTTGTCGTCCCAGTTGAGTTTGCCTTCCTGCACCAGCATTGCAATTAACGCAGTTGTAAAAGCTTTTGAATTCGATGCGATTGCATACAGCGTGTTTCCATCGGGTTTCGCGGGTTTCCCAACTTCCAAAACACCATAACCTTTGCTGAAAACAATTTCGCCGTCCTTCACAATTCCAACGCTCATTCCCGGTATTCCCCATTCTTTTGCTGCTTTTTCAAAATAGGCATCAAGTTTTTCCAAATCAACTTTTTGCGCGAAAATGACCGTTGAAAAAATGATAAATAGGAGTGTAAATACTGACTTCATGATTTTTTGATTTTGTTGCTATAAAAGTAGGGGATTTTTTGGATTGAGAGGTTTACTGTTTTGTTCATATAATGATATTTCGTTATTTCTAAAACAAAAATGCTGATAATAAAATTAAAGGATACAAATTTTATCGTCCTTCCTTAAACTAAAATTCAGTAGTTTAGTCGAACCAAAGATTTGTGTTTTTAGTGTCTGGTTTTAAAATAATCTCGTCTATGAAAACAATACATTCTCAAAAAGCAATTTTCTTTTTCGCTATTATTTTGCTCGCCTTAAATGTTTTTGCACAGGACAAAACCCTTATTGGAAAAGTAACAACTTTAGACAGCATTCCACTGATAGGAGTGGATGTGATTGTGAAAAGCACAAAATTGTCGTATAAAACCGATTCGTTGGGCAGGTTCCAGGTTTTTTGCAATTTCGAAGATAAGTTGGAGATTTCGGCCAGCGGGTTTTATTCGCAAAAGGTAAAAGTTGAAAAGGGAATCAGGATGATTTTTATAAACCTAAAACTAAAAAAAGGAGATAACAACCTTGAATTGGCAGGGCGTTATGTTAATGTTGGTTACGGTTACGTTGATTCAAAAAGCCTGTTAAATGCAGTATCTTCACTAAATAAAAACGACATTGATTTTTCGGTTTATACAAGTATGTTCGATTTAATACAAGGGCAATTTCCGGGAGTTACAGTGGAAGGAAACAGAATTATTGTGAGGGGAACAAAAACGATTTATGGAACTGAATCGGATGCCGCGCTTTTGGTGGTTGACGGAATGATCGTCAGCACCCAGGATTTCGCCAATTTATCGCCGTTAGATGTTCAGTCGGTAGATGTGCTGAAAGATGGTTCTTCCTCGATTTATGGCTCGCGTGGGGCAAACGGTGTGGTTTTGGTGGAAACTAAAAAGGGAAAATGAGGGTGTATAAAACCAAAATTAAAAGTTTTTGTTTTAAGAACTTTCCGGTAAACAGAATGCTGTATATTTGGGGATAATTGTAAAAATTGAATTCCTTCGCTTTTAAAAACAAATTGATATGTTGAAGAAAATTGCTTACTGGAGTTTACTGATTGTAATAGTAATAATTGTTGTATTTAGCTATTTTAAATATGAGTTTACATACAGTAAAGGCTACCGCGCCGGGTTGTTGCAGAAGTTTTCGGAAAAGGGTTTGGTTTTTAAAACCTATGAAGGTGAAATGGTGTTGAGCAGTGTTCAGTCGGATGCAAACGTAGCCATTGCTTCCGAAAAATTCCTGTTTTCGGTGTCCGATGAAACGGTTGCAAAATCAATGGAACAAATTCAGGGAAGGCATGTTGTCGTGCATTATATGGAAAAAAACGGCGCTTTGCCCTGGCGTGGTGATAGTCGTTATGTTGTTGATAGTGTAAGAGTTGATAATTTTTCAGGCGGCACACACAATCCTAATTAAATTCGAAAAAGGGAGTAGGAGAATCCTTTCCCCTGATTGTTGTTAATCAAGGACTAAGGAATCCCGATAGCCATCGGGACCGCGTCCCATTTCCAAAAAAAATCTCAATTACTTGCAACATTTTTGCAAGCTGCTGTGTCAAACGGTCAGAATATCAAATTTTAAAAATTAGTATTATGAATAATGTAAGTGAAATTTTTATTACAGGGATTGTTTTCTTTGGCATTTATCAGGCGCTCAGCCTGATTTCAAGACACTTGTTAAAAAGAAAACTGATAAAGGCCGAACAGTTCGAAAGAGTAGGGATTTTGGAAGATCCAAGACCAACAAATGATGAGGCAAACAAATACCCGTCACTGAAATGGGGATTGGTATCCTTAATGACCGGTCTGGGTTTTATTGTTATCGAATTGTTGGGACTGCTTGACAAAGAGTGGATTCAGGGTCGTGATACCGTTATGCCTTTTGGTATTTTGCTAGTATCCATTTCATCAGGTTTCCTGATTTATTTCTTTATTGTAAACGGGAAAAATAAACAGTAGCCATTCTTAATAAATAGCTTTTCCCAAGTTTGAAACTTTGGAAAAGCTATTTGGGAAAATCTATGCGTTAACCAACCCTGTATTCCTCAATCTGCTGAAATCCTCTCAAAAACTCATCGGTTTTCATTCTTTTTTTTCCGGCAATTTGCAAATCGGTTATTTGAAGCCAACCATTTCCGCAGGCTATATTCAAAAATGTTTTACCATCAGTTTCAATTGTTCCCGGTAAAGTCACTTTTTCTGAATCAGTTTTTTTAGCAAAAAATATTTTCGCCTGAATTTCAATTCCGGTTTTTTGATTGATCATGATTGTCCATGCAGTCGGATAAGGCAACAATCCCCGAATCAGGTTTCTGACAGTTTCTGCATCCTTTTTCCAATCAATTTTGCAATCCTCCTTGAAAATCTTTGGGGCGTGTTTTATGACATATTCCTCACTTAAATTGCATTGAGGAATCGGCTGAATATTCCCATCTGCAATGGCATCAACGGTTTCAATAACTAATTTTGCACCAATTTCCATTAAACGGTCGTGTACTTCGCCA
>JBBQPP010000339.1:0-4929 GCA_038217255.1 Bacteroidales bacterium
AACGGATTAATCATCGAAAAACGGGGTAAAAAAGAAGGGCCGCAACCCATTCCTGAAAAACAACTGAACAACAATATCATACTTAGGAAATTCAAAATCGCCCTCAATTTAAAAGACGAAGACATTTTGGATTTGCTGAAATTAGCCGGTTTGGAAATCAGCAAACACGAATTAAGCGCCTTTTTCCGTAAGCCCGGACAAAGCCAGTACCGTGAATGCAAAGACCAGGTTTTAAGAAATTTCTTGAGCGGAATGGGGATGAAGTTTCGAGAAGGGAAGAAGTAGTTCCGGGTTCCGAGTTCCGGGTTCAAAGTGTAGAAAGTTGCGAGTGATTTGGATTCCATCTTTATCTTCACAGTTGCGATAAGATGGAATCCTTAAAAAATGTGAGTTTTATTCTCCATGCAAATTTTCACATTCTTGTACTCAATACTAAATACCACATACTCAATACTCATATAAAAATGAAAACAATCGGTTTAATCGGCGGCATGAGCTGGGAATCATCAGCGGTTTATTATAGTTTGATTAACAAAAAAGTGAAGGAAAAGCTTGGCGGGTTTCACTCGTGCAAAAGCATTTTGTTAACTGTTGACTTTGCCGAAATTCAACGACTTCAGCACATTGAAGACTGGAAATCATTGGATATTTTAATGGTAGAATCAGCAAAACAACTCGAAGCTGCTGGTGCCGATTTAATTGTTCTTTGCACAAACACCATGCATTTGTGCAGCCAGGCAATCGTTCAAAATATTTCGATCCCTTTTGTACACATTGCCGAAGCAACCGGTTCAAAAATAGCCGAAGCGGGATTAAAAAAAGTTGCGCTGTTGGGAACTAAATTCACAATGGAAAAGGATTTTTACAAAACTTATATTTTCGAAAACTTTGGTATTGAAGTTATAATCCCCACAGAAACTGAACGCGATTACATTCATCATGTAATATATGATGAACTTGTTCAGGGTGAAATATTGGATGAATCAAGAAAAGGGTTTCAGCAAATTATTAAAAACCTTGAGACTTTGGGAGCTGAAGGAGTTATTCTTGGATGCACAGAAATTCCGTTGCTGATTTCAGGTGCCGATGTAAATATTCCGGTTTTCGATACAACTGCAATTCACGCTGAAAAAGCAGTTGAATGGGCCTTAGAATAGTTTGGGTTTTTAATTTATTAAAATGAAATTCATAACTCAGACAATCGACAAAATTGTTAACTTGCTCACTTAAACCATAAAACTTCAATCTAATGAAAAAGTCAATTTTTACAATCGCTGTTTTATTCCTTTATATTTTGTCGGTTGCAGCTGTTTTGATGCCAAAAGAAAAAACCGGTGTTGGAACAAAAGCACCCAAGTCAGCTGAAATCATTTTTGACGGGTCGCGTAAAATGCTCGATGAAAAATGGACTTACTGGGAAGGACCGCGTTTTTCATCGGAATTACCAATTAAATGGGAAATCGTGAAAGATCCTGTTGACAAAGGAACAGTTGTAAACAGTAACGACCCAAATGCTGTTGGCGGTTTATACGGTTCTGCTGATATTGTTACAAAAAAACCATACCGCGATTTTCGGCTACACGTTGAATTCCTTATCGAAAAACCAGGTGGAAATAGTGGCGTTTACCTGCAAAACCGTTATGAAATCCAGGTACTTGACGGTGACACAACAAAACACGGATTAGGTGCGGTAATTAACGAAACACCATCACCCTACTACGCTTACAATGGAGTTGGCAAATGGAATTCGTATGATATTAAATTTCGTGCAGCTCGTTTCGAAAACGGAACTCTTTCTGAAAAAGCTTTGGTTTCAATGTACTTCAACGGGAAAAAAGTACATATAAATGTGCCAATCAACCAGGTTTGGGGTGGTCCAAATTCAGGAATCGATGGTGGAAATGATGGTGGCAAAGGAATTACAGATACACCAGGCGGTTTAAAATTACAAGCCGAAGGTCATGATGTTTTGTACAGGAATATTTGGATTGAGGAGTTGGATTTAAAAAAAGCCGATACTGATTTCTAATCAAAATTAGTTTTATCCTATTGAATATTGGCTGATTATTTATCCGCCAAGCGGTTCGAAACCGCTGGGCGGATACATGAAAAATTATCTATTCCGATTCCTTACTAAAAATCGTTCAATTGTGAACCTGGAAAAAACTTTATCTTTAATAATTTCCTGCTTACTAACTTCTTTTCTATATGCACAACAGCAATATATTTGGGAAATTGGAGATCCCATTTTTTCGCAGGGATCTGCTGGTTCTTTTGACAAAGTGGCAGTAAAAGATCCTTCAATCTTTTTTTTTGAAAATGCGTGGCACGTGTTTTACACCGCACGAAGCCAAAATGAATATACAACCGGCTACGTTTCAGCTAAAGATTTATCGGAGTTGCAAACCAATCGAAGATATGAATTGAAGCAAATTAGAGGAAAAACAAGATATGGTTGTGCACCACAAATATTTTATTTCGAACCTCAAAAAAAATGGTATCTGATTTTTCAAAATACAGATTCCAATTATCAACCTGCATTTTCAACTACCTCAACAATCTCAAATCCTGATTCATGGAGTTCTTCAAAACCTCTTTTACTAAAGGAAAAACCGGAGAAGTGGATAGATTTTTGGGTAATTGCCGATGAATCAAAAGTTTATCTTTTTTACACGGAAGCGCATAATGGCGTTGTTGTGCGTTCAACAAACATTGAAGATTTCCCCAATGAATGGAGCAACGGCGAAAAAGTTTTTGATAATGTCCATGAGGCGGTACATGTTTACAAAGTGAAAAACAAGCCGGAATATCACCTGATTTATGAGCTGAACAACGATGGAATCCGGTCGTTTGGACTTGCTACAGCTAAAAATCTCATGGGTCCCTGGCAGAAAATTACCGATAATTATGCAACCGGAGAACAACTAAAATATGTAGGAGAAAATGAATTGTGGACCGAAATGGTCTCACACGGGGAAGCAATTCGGTCGGGATACGATCAGCGGATGGAATATGAACCTGAAAACTGTCGTTGGATTATTCAGGGAATCTTAAGAAATCAAATAAATCCAGACTACCCATCACTTCCGTGGAAATTGGGAATAATGAGTCTGAAGCCTGCTACTTATAAGTAAGTTTTAAATAATCATATAATTAACTTTAGTTTTTACCAACTTCCTTTTGAAATAAATCAGGTTTAAAATCAACCAATTGAACCTGAATTTCGTTTCTGCGGTTAAACGGCTGATATGGAGAGTTGTAACCGAGGAATTCAAAATTACCTGTGTGCTTTACATTTAATTGAGTGATTACTTCATTCAATTTCTTTTTATATTTCAAAATTTCTGCATCGTTTGCATACCCACCAAACCTTACACTCGCGGTGTACATGGGGGTCGATTTATGTAAAACAATATTTGGGTTGTTCGGATTTGGTAATTTTTCAAATTCCATTTCCGAAGGCATTACAAAACTCATTGAGTTTGAATTATTCCCTGTTGACATACGAACGGGTGAAGTCATTGCAATCTTGGCACTTTCGGTATTTCCTCCGAAAATATATCCGGCCAGGACACCAAATCCCGAATTCCGTGAATTGTCATAACTTCCATTCATTTGAACTGTGGCTAAAATCGCTTCCGGATAAAAACGTATCTCGAAATTATCTTTTACATATAGCACTTCGTATTTCTGTGTTTCAGTTTTTGCATTTGTCATCGCATAAATACCTGTTAAAACAATGATTATCAAAATCAATATAACTATTACTATCATTTTCATCGCTAAATTTATTTTTAATATTTTATCTAATGATATAAGGTTGCCACTTAACGTGGCAACCTTTTTAACCAGCACATCTAATTGGTCAGGCAAGATGCACTTCATAGTAATTGTTCATTTTATTGTTGATTTCCAACAACACTTCTTCTCAACTACAGCTAAACAAATAAATGAACAAATCCCTTTTATTATTGAACTATCAGTTTCTTAGTTGAAAATGAATTGCCGTTTTTCATAGTAACTAAATAGATACCCGATTCAAACCCACTCACGTCAATCCTGTCATTCGAGCCTACATTATTCAATTCTGTTACAACACGTCCGGCTATATCCCTAATGCTTATCAAACTATTTTCAATATTGGAGTTTATCCTTATATAATCTGATGCAGGATTCGGGTAAACCTCAAACGAAATCTTTTCAAGAACAGAAATGTTTGTAGTTGTAGGAATCAGCACTGCGTCGATTACATGCACAACCCCGTTGTCAGCTTCAATATCGGCTACAGTTACTTTTGCATTGTTGATGAAAACTCCTTCTTGGTTGATGGTCACAGTTACTTCTTTTCCCTGTACGGTAACAATTTTCTGTCCATCGCTCAGGTCTGAACTCATCGCTTTGCCTGAAACTACGTGGTAAAGTAAAATATCTGTTAAAGCTCCCGTTGGATCTTCCAACAAACTTTCAACTGTTCCGGCTGGTAAAGCGGCAAAGGCTGCATCTGTCGGTGCGAAAACTGTGAACGGACCGTCGCCTTGTAACGTTTCTACCAAACCGGCGGCAACTACTGCGGCTTCCAAAGTGGTGTGGTCTGCACTGTTGACGATAATATCCACCACTGTTGCTGGCAAAGTTGATGGAATTAATACTGCGTCAATTACGTGTACTACTCCGTTATCTGCTTCAATATCAGCAATACTAACTTTTGCGTTGTCGATGAAAACTCCGTCTTCGTTAATGGTAACGGTTACCTTCCTACCCTGAACAGTAATAATTTTCTGCCCGTCGCTTAAGTCTGTACTCATTGCTTTTGCTCCCACAACATGATAGGTGAGAATATCGGTCAGCGCGGGGATATCAGCTAAAAGCGCTTCAACTGTTCCGGCTGGAAGTGCTGCAAATGCTGCGTCTGTCGGCGCGAAAACTGTG
>JBBQPP010000340.1:0-4925 GCA_038217255.1 Bacteroidales bacterium
GACATCCTTGTAAAAAATGGTAAGGTTCGTTACATAGGATGCAGCAACCTGGCAGCCTGGCAAATCATGAAAGCACAGGGTATTTCTGCACTGGAACACCTAAGTAAATTTGTATCACTTCAGGCGTATTACACCATTGCCGGTCGTGACCTTGAAAGAGAAATTGCACCTATGTTAATTGACCAAAATATGGGATTAATGGTTTGGAGTCCATTAGCTGGAGGACTATTAAGTGGAAAATACAGCCGAAATACAGAAACAAAAGAAGGTCGACGGGTTAATTTTGATTTTCCTCCTGTAGACAAAGAAAAAGCGTATAATATTATTGATGTAATGCAAAACATTGCTAAAGATAAGCAAGTTACAGTTGCTCAAATAGCATTGGCGTGGCTATTGCATCAGCCATTTGTAAGCTCGGTAATAATTGGTGCCAACAAACCAGAACAACTAGCGGATAATTTAAATTCAGTAGATATTCAGTTGACCGATTTTGAATTAAATAAGCTGGACGAAGTAAGTAAATTAACGCCTGAATATCCAGGCTGGATGATTGAACGTCAGAGAGGAAACAGAATAGAATAACATTCCTAAATAATGATTAGTTGAACTACTGGCGCTGGTCGGGTGGGCAAAGTGGAGTTGCATCCCTAAGCCTCTCTCACCTGCCCGTCCGGTCAGGCGGCGGTTCGCCAAGTATCAACATTCCGCTCTTTTCACCGAAATGACTTCTGTATTTGTGTAAACTATCAATAGTTTGGGTCACAATAAAGCATTAATAAATATTAGGACATTGCATTGAAAGCATTCAACTAACCAACAAAAACCAGATATTATCTGTTAAAGAAAAAACCAATTTATTCAAAATGAAATGAAAAAGATATTACCGGAACAACGTCAAGAACTGCTAAAAACATTAAAAGCCCGTTTCGGGAAAAACATGTACCGCCACAAAGATATTGAATGGGCTAAAGTTCAGGCAAAGTTGGAGTTAAATACAGAAAAACTTTGGTCGCTCAATGAAATGGAAAGTACAGGTGGAGAACCGGATGTTGTTGCCCCGACAACTGTCGGGATGGATAAAAACACCGGCGAATTTATTTTTTATGATTGTTCAGCCGAAAGCCCCAAGGGCCGCAGAAGCCTCTGCTACGACCGCGAAGCGCTTGAATCAAGAAAAGAGTTTAAACCAAAAAATAGCGCTATTGATATGGCCGCTAAAATGGGAATTGAACTTTTATCGGAAGAACAATACAGGGAGTTGCAATCCCTACAAATATCGGGAGGAAATTTCGATACAAAAACTTCGAGCTGGATAAAAACACCTGTTGAAATTAGAAAACTTGGTGGCGCAATATTTTGTGATTTTCGTTATAACAATGTTTTTGTCTATCACAATGGCGCTGAATCATATTATGCGGCCAGAGGATTCCGTGGCTCACTAAAAGTATGAATATTGGGTTGAACTGTTTAGATTTTAGGTTATCGATCTGTTCAATTATTTAGACAATCAATTTTTACTAAAAACGTCAAGTATCACCGTCCTTTTATTGCAATTTATTTAAACTGAAAAATTCGATTTGGTTAAGCAATTGAAAGATGATCCCGGTTTCCTTTTTCAGGAACAATCTGAATATCTTCAGGTTTCTTCAGAAGCTGGGTTTTGGCTTTGTTGTTTAAAAGTACAATTGCCTCTGCAAGCGATTTGATTTCCCTGTTAACATTAAGAATTTTGAATTTGGGATTTTGTTTGTCAACCTGCTCAGGATAAACAGGCTTTTTTGAATCCATATTTCCATTTGAAATCAATTTTTCTTCGGCGTAATTATATGAAAATTCCAAATGTTCTGCCGTTATGAATTCTATTCCGGAACGTTGGAATTTAATTTCATACAAACGCGCGAAAATAATATAGACTTTCCCGTCGGGTAACCCATAAAATTGGGCAGGAAAGTTCGTGGGTATATAGGTAATATGTGATTTGTGGATTAATTTGGCAAAATTTTCCATAAAATCCTGATATGTTTAAATTTCTACAAGAATTGTAAAAGTAAACAAAAAATAGTTATTAACAATACCCAATTTGTTGTTCATAACAAATCATCCAGATTTCTGTATTTCAATCGTTTCATCCATTGGGTTTCTATGCTGTAAAACCCGTATTCTTCAACTACTTTACCGCGAATCAGGTAACAACCGGGGCCTGTAAACGGGTTACGGTTGTTGGCATCTGGAAAATGGACTGTGTCGAGCCACTCCCCTTCAACATCAAGCCAGGTACCGAAATACATGATTTTCCCATTGCTTGTGCGGGTTGGTTTGCGGTGTACAAGATAACCCACAATTTCAACTGTTTTACCAACAATCCCTGGCAATTGCGAAGCTTTCAGGGTTGAAGGCAAGTCAGATTCGAGCATTCCGAATGGCGAACGGATTGGGAAACCCAGCAATTCAATCTCGTCAAAAGTATCTTCCAATTCGTGTTTCCACAACTCAGGTAAATTGAATTCCTTAGTTTTTGTTTCGAAAAGTGTTTTCTCCGGAACAGTTTTTTTCGAATGGCCAAGTAAATAATGGGCATCCCAAAGCAACTCTTTTTTGCTTTTTCCTGTAAAACGAAAAGCGCCGGTTCGGATAAGAATTATTAGCTGTTCCAATGAAATTTGTATCCGTTTCACAAAATCATTCAAGCTTTTAAATTTGCCCTTTCTTTCACGTTCCACAAGTAAATTTTGTGCTACTGTATGTTCAAGTTCATGAATTATATAAAATCCAATATGAATAATTTCTTTTTGAATTGAATTCATCCACTGGCTTTTATTTACACAAGGAAGCTCAATTTTTGCCCCATGCATTTTTGCTTCATGGAAATAAAGTTCAGGCGAATAAAAACCTCCCCCGTTATTCAATGTGGCAACCATATATTCCATTGGATAATAAGCTTTTAAATAAAGTGCCTGAAAACTTTCTACAGCATAACTTGCCGAGTGGCCTTTTGAAAATGCATAATTGGCAAAACTTTCAATTTGTGTCCATATTTCCGAAATGGTGTTTTCGGCATAACCTTTTTTTCTGCAATTGGCAAAAAATTTCTCCTGAACAACCTGAAAATCATTTCTTTCCCTGAATTTCCACGACATTCCACGCCGCAAAATATCAGCTTCACTTAATGTTAGCCCGGCAAAGTAATGTGCCACTTTTATCACATCTTCCTGATAAACCATCACGCCAAATGTTTCTTCCAGTATTTCGTACAACTCAGGCAAATCTTTCCGTGCTTTTTCGCGGCGTTTTTCATCCTGAAAACGGAGGATATATTCGCGCATCATCCCGCTTTTAGCTACTCCCGGACGGATAATTGAACTGGCAGCAACCAACCGTTTGTAATCTTCGGCTTTCAATTTTGTCAATAACATTCGCATGGCCGGCGATTCCACATAAAAACAGGCAATTGCTTTCCCATTTTTCAGTAAGCTTTTTACCCGCGGATCTTCCTTGAAAAGATTGATATTGTGGATATCGATAGTTTTATTCCGATTTGTTTTTATGATTTCAAGTGCATCCTTTATTTTTCCCAATCCGCGTTGGCTCAAAATATCGAATTTATATAAACCAATATCTTCTGCAACGTGCATATCAAAATGGGTTGTGGGAAATCCTTTGGGCAAAATATGCGTTGCCGAATAATAATTGATCGGTTTCTCCGAAATCAGAATACCGCTGGCGTGAATACTCAGGTGACTGGGCATTCCCGAGATCAATTTACTGTATTGAAGTACCAATTTTCCATACTGGTCATTTTCCTGGATCACCGGATTTTTTTGTAAACGTGTAATTTCATCGGCCGGCAAACCAAAAACTTTTCCGATTTCACGAAGCGCCGATTTGTGATCGAAAGTAATGTACGACCCCAGCAAAGCAGTTTTGTCCCAACCATATTTTTTAAAAATATAATCGGTAATATCATCACGGTCAGTCCATGAAAAATCAATATCAAAATCGGGTGGGTTTGAACGGAACGGATTGATAAACCTTTCGAAATAAAGGTCGAGTTCAATGGGGTCCACATTTGTAATCCGTAAAAGATAGGCAACCATGCTATTTGCGCCACTTCCGCGCCCAACATACGGGTAATCCTTGCTGCGCGCGTAGTTTACAATATCCCAATTGATTAAAAAATAAGAACTGAAACCCATTTCGTCAATCATTTTTAGCTCTTTTTCCATCCTGTCGATAACTTCTTTTGATGGTTTACCAAACCTGTATTTCAACCCTTTTTTACATTCTTGTCTTAATAATTTTATATCTTCTTCATGCGATTGCAAAAAACATTTCTTGTTTTTGTTAGTTCTGTATTCAAATTCAACATTACACTCAGCAAGGATTTTTCGTGTATTTTGAATGATTTCAGGATATTCTTTAAAAGCGTCTTTCAGTTCAGGTTCAGAAATAATTATTTCCGAAGCCGAAGTTTGCTCCGAAAGTGGCAACCGGCTCAACAAAATATTATTCTCCATTGCCCTCAACAACCGGTGAATGTTATAGTCACGTTTGTGTCGAAATGTTGCTGGTTGCAGGATTACAAGTTTATTTAACTGTTTCCGCCATTCCGAAAACCGGAGTTTTATTAATTCCGAAGATTTTATCCCTATAAATTCATTTTCACTTAATTGACTGAATTTCTTGCTTTTAAACGGATAAATAATAAATGTATCCTGAATTTCAGGGGCAAAGTCATTAAATTGAATTTTATTTTGCTGACAGGTTGTTAAATGCTCATTCAGCGCCCTGAAGCCTTCCATATTTTTTGCCAGTCCAATATATTTTTGTAGAATCCCATTTCTGAAATCAATCCCCAAAACAGGTTTTATATTGAACTGTTCAGCCAACCGTACAAAATCGACACTTGCCGATGTATTGTTTATATC
>JBBQPP010000341.1:0-4923 GCA_038217255.1 Bacteroidales bacterium
CTTGTAATTACTATCTCCCTGTCATTAAAAAAAACTTTATACATTTGTTTTCGAATTATAATTACACAAAAGTATGCAATCTGTTCAAATTGAAGTAACAAAAAAATTACTGGAAATCAACACTATAAAAATCCAGCCTACTAATCCATTTACGTGGGCTTCAGGCTGGAAATCGCCCATTTATTGTGACAACCGTAAAATTTTATCGTATCCTAAAACCCGTACATTCATTCGCGACAGGTTTGTCGATGTGGTACGTGAAAAATATCCCGAAGCTGAAGTGATTGCCGGAGTTGCAACCGGTGCAATTGCAATTGGTGCGCTTGTTGCCGAAGTGTTGGGGTTACCCTTTATTTATATCCGATCGAAACCAAAAGGACACGGGTTGGAGAATTTAATCGAAGGTGATTTAAACCCAAATCAAAAAGTCGTTGTGATCGAAGATTTGGTTTCAACCGGAATCAGTAGTTTGAATGCGGCAGAAGCAGTAAACAATTACGGCGCGGTTGTAATAGGGATGGTAGCCATTTTTACCTACAATTTCCCGCATGCCAATGACAATTTCAAAAAAGCAGGTATTGAATTGACCACGCTTGGCAATTACAAGGTTTTAATTGACACTGCCGTGGAACTGGGGGAAGTTACCCAGGATCAAGTGGAAACATTAATGAAATGGCGCGAGGACCCATCAAATTGGGGAAAATAGAAAATTGAAATGAGCTTAAATAAATACACAAGCAGCACAAAAGTAATTAAGCACAACGAGCAGGTTGTTTTCAATTACCTTTCCAATTTCAATAACTTATCGGGGTATTTGAATTCGGGGCTGATAGAAAAAGTCGCCGAAAAAATGCCACAGATTAAAATAACCGAATTTTCATCTAATCAGGATTCGTGCAAGTTTAATATTACCGGGCTTGGTCTTGCCGAAATTCGCATTGTAAACCGCGAACCATTTAAAACCATTAAAGTTGAAAGTTCGGGCGGATTGCCGCTCAGTTTTACATTTTGGATACAGTTGATGCCAGTTGATAATTTTCAAACCAAAATGCGCTTAACTTTGCATGCCGAAATGAGCATGATGGTAAAAATGATGGCAGGTGACAAACTTGAGGAGGGAATTGATAAACTGGCGGAAACTTTGTCGACGTTGCCATATGAGTAAAAAAGAAGCACAGTCCCCAACCCAGCCTTCCCCCGAAGGAGGAAGGAGAAAGAACGTTCCGAAAAATTATTTATTTATTCATAGTATGTCTCCAATTCATGCTATGAATAAAACTTTGAACTTTGAACTCGGAACTTTGAACCCACAAATCGCACTAAATCACAAACTCTACTTCTTTAAACATAAATTCAGAAAATGACCCGTTTCTTTCCTCCAAAATTAACTGTCCAAATTCGCCAATCCCTTTGATTCGAGCTTCAAATCGTTTTCCTTGTTTCGCAAATACAGCCCATTCATTTGCCCTGAAAAGCAGGTTGAAATAGGCAGAATCGATTTCATCAAAACCGCCATTTTCTAATATACAGTACCAATTGTTTAAGTTTTGAAAAATTAATTCGGCAACCAATTCAATATCATAAACTTTCCCGGTGATTTGCATTAACGAAACCGGATTTAGAGCATCTGACACAAATAATTGCTGATTTAAATTCAACCCAATACCAATTATTGACGAAGAAAGGGTTTGTCCTTTTACAGCGTTTTCAATTAAAATACCCGCTACTTTTTTATGCTGAATATAAATATCATTTGGCCATTTTATTGAAATTCCGTTAATTTCGGTTTTCAGAAAATCAAAAATTGCAAGGCTGGCAATTTTTGAGAGATAAAATTGTTTTGCTGCATGCAAAAAACTGGGGAACAAAATGATACTTGCCAAAAGTTTTTTTCCGGATTCACTTTCCCAGCTTTTTCCCTGTTGTCCTTTGCCCTTTTTCTGGTGTTGTGCCAAAACGACAGTACCATGTTCTGCCGCTTTAGACAAAACAAGTTGGTTGGCATAGTTGTTGGTAGATTCGACCTCGGTTAAAAAGAAACTATTTTTGTTTGTCATTGTTTTAAATTCAGCAGATAAATAAAGAGATAAAACAGAGCGTTTGTTGAATATACTGTTTGATAATCAAATAAAATGATTTTTTAAAAATGCAAATTACGTAAAATAAGACTAAGGCAAAAAGATTATCTTTGCAGGGAATAAAAATATTTATGACGGAAAAAATAATAGAGACAGAAAAAATACTTGACGGAGTTCTGGAAGGAATACAACGGATTAAAGGAAAGGAGATTACCATTGTTGATTTAAACACAATAAACCACACCGAATGTGGTTATTTTGTTATCTGCCATGGCACTTCAACAACCCAAGCCAATTCAATTGCCCAATCGGTTGAAGAAACAGTGAAGGAAACAACAGGAGTTGATGCCTGGCACAAAGATGGCTACCGGAATTCGATTTGGATTTTGCTCGATTATGGCGATATTATGGTGCATGTTTTTCAGAAAGAAGCAAGGGATTTTTATAATTTGGAGGGACTTTGGGCCGATGCCAAAACAACAATAATAAAAGAAGACAATTAATATATCATGACAGATAACAAAGAGAACAAGGATAACAAAAACCAAAATAATCCTTTTAACCAGTTTAATCCGAACCGGAAAAATGACGGGAAGGGACCAAAATTCAATGCATATTGGATTTATGGTTTAATTGCCATCGTTTTTATTGTAGTTCAATTTTATTTTAGCACAAGCCGCGGACCGGTAAAAACCACCTGGAATGAGGTGCGTTCAACAATGCTTGCCAATGGCGACATTGAACGGATTGTGGTTGTAAACGATAAAATGGCCAACATTTATATTAAAAAAGATCGGCTCGATAAGTATAAAACTGAGTTTGATACGAATTTTGCAAAGCCAGCCGAAACCGGGCCACATTTTACGTTTAACATTGGTTCGGTTGAAACCTTCGAAAATAATTTAAAAGAAGCTCAGGGCAGTGATACAAATGATATTTCACTTGAATACAAGGAAGAACGCAATTATGCAAGTGAAATTCTTTGGACAATCGGGCCATTTGCATTAATTATTCTGCTTTGGTGGTGGATTTTCAGGCGAATGAGCAAAGGTGGCGGTGGTGGTGCCGGAGGTATTTTTAGTGTTGGAAAATCACAGGCAAAAATATTTGATAAAGACCAAAAAGTTTCTATCACTTTTAAAGAAGTAGCGGGACTTACAGAGGCTAAACAGGAAGTTGTTGAAATTGTAGAATTTTTGAAAAATCCTGAGAAATTCACAAAACTCGGCGGCAAAATACCAAAAGGTGCTTTGCTGGTTGGCCCTCCCGGAACCGGAAAAACGTTGCTTGCCAAAGCTGTTGCAGGTGAAGCTGAAGTTCCTTTTTTCTCTATGTCGGGTTCCGATTTTGTTGAAATGTTCGTTGGCGTTGGAGCATCAAGGGTCCGTGATTTATTTAAGCAAGCCAAGGAAAAAGCGCCATGTATTGTTTTTATTGACGAAATCGACGCAATTGGTCGAGCAAGGGGCAGGAATCCCAATATGGGGTCGAATGATGAACGCGAAAATACACTCAACCAGTTGCTTACAGAAATGGATGGTTTCGATACAAATACTGGTGTAATCATTCTTGCAGCTACCAACCGTGCCGATATTCTTGACCGCGCATTAATGCGTGCTGGCCGTTTCGACAGGCAAATCCATGTTGAATTGCCCGATTTAAACGAAAGAGCTGAGATTTTCAATGTGCATCTCCGTCCTTTAAAATTGAACCAGGAATTAAAGGTTGATTTTCTTGCCAAACAAACCCCGGGTTTTTCGGGCGCAGATATTGCAAATGTTTGTAACGAAGCTGCGTTGATTGCTGCCCGAAAAGAACATGAATCGGTTGATAAGCAAGACTTTTTGGATGCCGTTGACAGAATCGTTGGCGGTCTTGAAAAGAAAAATAAAATTATTTCGGTTGATGAGAAAAAAACAATCGCCTTTCACGAAGCCGGTCATGCAACTATTAGTTGGTTGCTCGAATATGCCCACCCACTTGTAAAAGTTACAATTGTGCCACGCGGAAAAGCGTTGGGTGCCGCATGGTATTTGCCCGAAGAACGTTCAATTACTACAAAGGATCAGCTTCTTGATGAAATGTGTTCCGCTCTTGGAGGCCGCGCTGCCGAGCAACTGGTTTTCAACAAAATATCTTCAGGTGCGCAAAACGACCTGGAAAAAATAACAAAACAAGCTTACGCGATGGTCAGCATTTTTGGTATGAGTGAAAAAGTTGGAAACGTGAGTTATTATGATTCAACGGGCCAATCGGATTACTCGTTTACAAAGCCATATAGCGAAAAAACCGCCCAGTTGATTGACGAAGAAGTAAAAGTGCTTATTGATGCACAATACATTCGAGCCCTGGAAGTTTTGAAAAAGAACAAAGCGGGCCACGAAAAACTCGGTAATCTTTTGCTTGAACGCGAAGTAATTTTTAGTGAGGATTTGGAGGAAATTTTTGGGAAACGCCCCTGGGATAAAAAACACGTTATTCCTGAAAACGGTCTAACCGAAGCGGAAAAGAAAGTCGCTGCAGACGGTGTTCCTTTAGACCCACCAATTGATGCAAAAAAAGAAGATAAAAAAACAAAAGCATAACTATGAATCCGGCACGGGAAGAGATACTGAATAAACTGAAAAATGCTGTTCATCCAGTGCCAGAAATGCCGGATTTTGACGAACCCATTTACCATTCTATCGATTTGCCCGTGGAACTGGCTTTCAAAGAAAATCTCGAAAAGGTAAATGGGTTTGTTCATTTGTTTCAGTCAGAAGAAGAACTTTATACAGCATTAAAAGAATTTCTTTCTTCACATAAAAAGGAAGTCGTTTTTTGCAATGAAGATGAAATCAGCGGC
>JBBQPP010000342.1:0-4907 GCA_038217255.1 Bacteroidales bacterium
GGCAACCACAATTTTATCTTTTTCGGCATTGCACAACACCGCAATTCCATAAGCTCCCACCACTTTTTTCAATGCAAGTTGAACGGCCATTTCGGCGTTTATATCGGTGCTTTGGTTGTAAAAATATTCAATAAGGTTAGCCAGAACTTCGGTATCTGTTTCACTACTAAAACTGTAACCGTGCTGAATCAAGTCGTCCCTCAATTTCGAATAGTTTTCGATAATCCCATTGTGAACAAGAGTAAAAATTCCGTTCATGGAATTGTGCGGATGTGCGTTTATATCGTTTGGTTCGCCATGAGTTGCCCAGCGAGTGTGACCAATTCCTATTGATCCTCCATGATTTTGAGTCAAGGCAAACTTCTCCAACTCTACTACTTTACCTTTCTTTTTATATACTTCCAAACTACCATTCAACAATGCAACACCGGCAGAATCGTACCCTCGGTATTCGAGCCATTTCAATCCTTTTATTATTATTGGGAATGCTTCTTTTTTTCCGATATAACCTATAATTCCACACATATATTTCTATTTAAAGTTTCGAGTTTAAAGTTGGGGGAACATCAGTTTAAAGTTTCGAGTTCAAAGTTCAAAGTTGGGGGTCTATTCAAAAATTATGTTAAAACCATTTCTGGATGAACGATTCCAGTCATCATTTCAATGATTTTATTGCCGAGTTTTTCTTTTTTCTCCATGTGTTCACAAATGGCCATTACTGTTTTGTTGCTTTCAAATTCGCCACGAACCTGTGCAAAATCTTCTTCCCTCGCCCCATTTATGCCATCCACACCAAAACCTATCATTTTGCTCATTGAAAATTCTTTTCGGGCATCTTCATAAAGGAACCTGTCCATGTCAAGTACACTTTTTTTCCATTTTTCGACAACAGCAATGACATCGGAAGCGGTAAATTCATTTACACCTTTACCGTAGAATTCTGAAAGGGCATCGCAAGCCCATGTCCACTCATAATTGTAATAGTTTTTATGAAGTATCGCGAGTGCCGAATTCACCTCCTCAAGTGAAGTGAGTTCACTATTTTCAATCGAACACAGCAAATTGTCAAGTGCTTCGTACGGGCAAATCAAACCGGAGAGATCAACCCAATGCCCTTTTCCAAAAGGCGTGTCGGGTTGCAGGGCATTTTGAATATCTGTATCATTTTTGAACTGCCCGTTTTGCAACCTGGTAATAACCGAATTTCCAAGGAATTTCCAGATTGCCATTTCGTATAATGCAATTCCACGGTCAAGCGCCCGGCTTTCAATTTTCATTTTATCATAACTGTAATTGCTTGCAGAACTGCCAGATGATTCGCGGATTGCCAAAAGTTTTCGGCGGCCATTTATCATTTTGTGAATTGTGTACGGACTTAACAGATTAAAATTGATAAAATCAAGCAGATTTGAATCTGTACGATTATCCCGCCCCGGCCATTTTTGTGTGTCGCGAATAGTTCCGATACTCTTTAAATTGATGGCAGGAACCAAAATACTTTCATCCTGACTTTCGATGAGATATGAAAAAGGGAAATCAGTTGTATCGCAATGTTTGTAATGCCTGCCCATAACAAGTGTAAAAGCGCCAATTCGCGATGGCCAAAGCAAGTAAGAGTCGCTTGTTGTTTTTCCTCCACGCTCCATAATTCCCTGGTGGATTGGCCCAAGTTTATACATGTGATTGCTTTGATTTGAACCACTGCCTGCATTTAAAAACGAAAACATGCCGGCAATTAACAAAGTAGATTTATGGTGAGTAACAGTGTATGGTCCGGCAAAAATAGAACAGGCTTCGCCGTGAAATCCCTGGCAATTGGCAAAAAATACTGAGTTTTCAGCCGAATAATGTTTATCGAGAACACAACCCTGACCGATAAAACACTTTGATACAAGCGTAGCATCATTAATTTTAGTTCCGGAACTAACAATAAAATCTTCCATTATAACACCCTCGCCAATAATTACAGGTGCTTCGAAATTGCTGTTAATACTGCCATTTCTTAATTTCTTTGCCCCGTCAATAGTTGTTGCCGGACCAGTTTTAACATTTAAAACTGTATTGCAATTCAGTATTTTTGAACCGGCACCTATAACACCCTGTTTACTTTTCACAAACCTGGCATAATCGAAAACCATATTTTTTAAAGTACTGACAAGTTTTGGCCGATGACGGTACAGCGACATAATATATGCAACATGTGCTGAAAGAAAATCGTAAATCGGAATGTCACGGCCACCTCCCTCGTTTATGGCTTCTACCAATATTCCATTACCAAACGTACTTTCACCATCAACAGCCAGTGTTGTAATATTATGAATTACAACACCTTCCTCAATTTTATAATTGGCTATATAACTTCGTACATTATGAATCAAGGCATTTTTTCCAATCTCACAATTGTGAAGCCAGGCATTGTAAATACCTGTTTTAAACGTAATACCTCCAACAAGATCTACTGTTCCGGTAAAACTTTCAAGCTGAATATGCCCCGTAAATTTGCAGTTTTCAATGTTATCCGGAATAAAATCAGTTGATACTTTAACAAGGTTCCAATCGGTTGAAGAACAACCCTGTTGAACCAACTGACCTATTTCTTCATCAAACAAATTGCGAAAAACGGAATCAGAATTATAAGATTTCATGTGTTTTTTATGTAATTGTGTTTATAAATAGTTTGTCATACAAAGGTATGGAAAAGGATTTACTAAAAGCAAACAATAAACCTTACAAATATATAATTCACCAGATATTAAACATTACACAATTTACAGAAATACTATATTTAAATAGATATTATAAATATATAAACATTACAAATAATTGGTTACTTAAGAACAAATACCTAATATCAGAGTTGATTCAGGTAATTTGAAAGTCGAGTTTTGCCTGAAATTTTCAACTTTTTCCGTAACCTGATACGGGCAATTTCTACACTTTTTGATGCAATATTTTGCAGTCCTGAGATTTCTTTACTCGACAAACCTAGGCGAAGATATGCACATAGTTTTTTGTCTTTTATTGAAATTGTAGGATGCTTTACCTGCAATCTTCCCAAAAAACCAGGATGAATTTTTTCAAGTTGGGCTTCAACCGTATGCCAGTCAAGGGGTGTTGCAGCATTTTCCTCAAGCAACTTTAAAAGCAGTTGCATTTGTTTCAGGTTTTTATCGGATAAAGCGGGTTTCAGCGCTTTGATATGATTGGCAACTTTTGAAAGAAGTTCATTTTTTTGAGAAAGTTGCAATAAAAACGAAACCAATTCCCGGTCTTTTATACTCAATCGGTTTTGCAGACGCTGCTTTGTTTTGTCTTCAAATTCCTTAACAGCTTCCATTTCATGAATTTGCCCCATGGCACGCTTCAGCCGTGTAATATCCTGAATTGAAGCCCTTATCCCAAGGTATTTCCCAAATTTATCATAAACTCCACGAACATTCATTATACACCAGCGAAGTTGCTTTGTGCGGGTAAGAATCCTGAATTCCAGTGATTGGTTAACAAGCATTTGATCGAGTGAGTTGGACAAAAATTCAGAGTACTTTTCTTTGTCCAGCTGGTAAACAAGCAATTCAGCAATACTTTCGGCAGCAATGATTTGGTTTGAAGTAAATCCAGACAGATCGAAACATGAAGGTGAACAGTAATTAATTTTACCTGAAGGATCGAACCAAAGTTCCCAGCCAAAAGTAAAATCGGCAATTAACTGGTAAAATCTGTGATTTTCAGTTTCTTCTTCAACCTGTAACTTAGTTTCCCTGATTTCAAATTTTAGTTCCGAAAGTTGCGTTTCAAGCTCACGGATACGATTTTTATATTTTTCTATTGTTTCTTCAGAAGACATTAAAATCAGTTTTGCACTAAAATAATCCTTTTAAATAAAAATTAAGATACCAATCTGTTAAAACCACTTCCTTTTCCGAAATAAAATAACGCCAAATACTGCCAGCACTCCTGAAATTCCAAGAACAGCAGGAAAAGCCCATGCCTTGTTTTCCATAAAATTCGGAACGTTCATTCCATATAAACTCGCGACCAATGTTGGTATCATCAAAATAATTGAAATCGATGTGAGTTGTTTCATAACAACGTTTAGGTTATTTGAAATTACCGAAGCAAAAGTATCCATCATTCCACTTTGAATGTTGGAGTATATCTGCGCCATATCAAGCGCCTGTTTATTTTCAATAAATGCGTCTTCGAGCAAATCCTCGTTTATTTCACTTAATGTTGCCCGTTTTGAGCTTCTCAATTTTGCCAGTACCGTTTCATTTCCTTTAAGTGAAGTCATAAAGTATACCAGGCATTTTTCCATTTTCAGCAATTTATTTAACTCTTCGTTTTTTATCGATGCTTCCAAATCAGCTTCAATCGATGTGGTTTGCTGGTTTATTTGTTTTAGGTAACGCAGGTAAGTTGTTGCGGACCGTAAAAAAAGTTTCAAAATGAACTTCAGGGCATCATTCATGTTCTGCTCTTTTTCGCGATATATTGATGGTTGACCAAATAAAAGCACTTCATTTTCAGCCGAACACAATGTAACAGTAAGTTGTTCAGTCATAAAAACCCCAAGTGGCACTGTAAAATATGGGACTCCGTTACCCGGGCTTGAAATTGGGATTCGAAAAATAACCAACGACCAATCGTCGTCGAACTCAACCCTGGGGCGCTCATCAACATCGAGAATATCCTGGATGATTTCGTGTGGAATGTTAAACTCCTCTTGCAGCCTGGCGATTTCGACCGCAGAAGGTTGCAAAACATTTATCCAACAGCTTTTTTCAGCGTGGTCAATTTCAACGAAACCACCAAAAGTTTTAAAAATTTTTAGCATGATAATGCCTCCTCTGTTTTTACCAAAAGGAAGCATCTTGCGGAAAGCTCCCTAAAGGATGATTTGTATTCCT
>JBBQPP010000343.1:0-4906 GCA_038217255.1 Bacteroidales bacterium
TGCGTTTGGATCTAAAGCCATTAACGACAGGTTTATTGCCGAAGGTGTTCGCATCGATGGTGTAATTGCATTGGGTGGAGTCGCGAAGAAATCGCCTTTTGTGATGCAAATTGTTGCCGACGTATTGGATATGCCAATCAAAGTTGCGCGTTCTGAACAGGCTTGTGCACTGGGTTCAGCAATGGCGGCGGCAGTGGTTGCCGGTGTTTATTCAAATACAGCCGAAGCCCAGAAAAAAATGGGTGGCGGTATCGAAACTGAATATCATCCGATTCCTGAAAACGTTGAAAAATATAAAGCGCTTTACGAAAAATATAAGAAATTCGGGAAGTTTGTGGAGTTTGGATTTTAAGGGTACTTTTTTTTACATATCTCAAACTATAAAATTATTATCTTCTTTTTCTTAATTTTGATAAAAATTGAATGTTATGATTGACTACAAAAAAATAATAACTATCGAACCAGGGAAAAGATGAGGTAAGCCGTGTATTCGTGGAATGAGGATTACCGTGGGCGATATTTTGGGATGGTTAGCTTCAGGGATGACAAACGCTGAAATACTTGAGGATTTTGATGAATTGAATAAAAATGATATTTATGCAGCATTGAGTTTCGCAGCAGACAGGGAAAATAAAATTTATCAGGCCGCTGTATGAAATTATTGTTTGACCAAAATATTTCGTACCGGATTTTGAAGCTGTTGACAATTAAGTAAAAGAGAGGGCTTCACTTCGAGTGAAACCCTCACTACTTTTCAAAAAACTATTGTTTTATCAGTTTAATCGTTTTACTCATTTTTGCAGTTTTGAAAACAAGCAGGTAAATCCCGGGTTTTAACGCTGTTCCGTTTTGTGTTTGCCCGTTCCACGAAATGGTTTTTTTACTTCCTGATTGAACAAGGTTTTTGTCGAATTTAAAAATCAGCGAACCTTTTAAATCGTACACTGATAAATCCTGGATTTCGCTTAAATCGGTAAGTTGCACTTCGATATTCAAATGCCCCGAAAATGGGTTCGGATAAACAGAAACTGTGTCGGCAAGTTTGCCAAAATCTTCCGCAGCAGTAAGTACAGGAACATCATTCCAATCGTTTCGGAATTGATCAGGCAAACATGTCAGGCACCATTTGCTTGTATCTTCAAGACAAAGAAATGAAGTGTAAAGTGATAGTATCCTGTTGTTTATACTTTCGTCAATAATTTTCGCCACAATGTCATTTGATGAATAATCCTTTTCCATTGATTTTATAAAAGTACCCGCCCATATTTTCCGGATTACTGAATCATTTTCCAAAGTTGGGTTTTCTGCAATTTCAATCTTTTTAGAGAAAATCTCCTTGTTGTATTCGCCCGAAAAATCGATTTCAAAAGGTAAAGTGCCTTTGAATTTTCCCACCTGTAAAATCATTTCATTCAGGTAAGCCACATTCTCGTCTTTGTTCAAATAGTAGCGGCTATAGCAAAAACCGTTTTGGGTTTTTGTATGAAAATCGAATGAATTAATCGACCCCTGTAAATACTTAAATGCCGAAGCAAACAGCTCCGAAACCGATTTTCCGTTTTCTAAACTTTGGTATGAACCGGCGGTAAGTTTTGCCAGGTTTGAATAGAAATATCCGTTTCCGAAATATTGGTTTTGATCGGTATAATAATACCTGTAATTCAAAGTTTGGTAATCGGTTATGTGAATCGAGATTTTGGTTTTCATTAACGCTAAAAGATCGTCGATAAGTTTGTTGGCAACCTGATAATCGTAATACTGACTTGAATTCGAAACAAGCAAAATTTTCCCGTCATTTCCGTTTTCGTTGATAAATTCAATTCCGTCAGCAAGAAGTGCGGCCAAATTACTGTAATCGCTCAAATCGTTATCTAGGATTTGAAATGCCGATTCAATATTTTCATGTGTTGCCTGCACCCATTTTTCGCCGTGTCGCAAAATATTCAGGTTCGAAAAAATGAGGTTGAATGAGTCTTTTGAACTCAAATTATTTTGCATTTCTTCTTTCAGGATATCCAGTATTTCGCCGCTTTTCAGTTCAGTATTTGAGGCATCAAAATCAACAAGTACAGCTACTTTTTTTGTTGTTGTGGAATTTAAAAAACTTGATGGAGACAGAGCTAATTGATAATAACCCTCATCAGCCGATTGAAATTTTGAAAAGTAAACGCCATTTGTAAGCGGCGTATCAAATGCTATTTTCAGGTTGTTACTGAATTTTGATGAAGGGATTTCCACAATTTTGCATTCGCCGTAATTTTCATCGGTAATCTTTTTAAACAGAAGGTTTTCATCGCTTGTAATCACCGGATTTTTCCATGACTCGTTTTCCCATGTATAAACGGTAAGTTTCGAGGGTAATGTTGCCGAAGTTTTCAGGATTGAAAGTGGCAAACCGGCGGCAACATTTGTTTTGTTCCAGTAAACCGGAACCAGGTAAGTTATTTTTACTTTCCGGGTTTCGTTTCCTGCCATCGGAAAAACACGCAACTCGTACTGTGTAGCCGTTTGTTTGTATAGAACCGATGGGTCACGTCTGCGGTTTACAATGCTTTCGTAAATTGACGAAGCCGTCCAGCGGTCGAGGATTACAGCTTTTATTGTGTCTTCCCCGAACCACAACCACGAATCGGTAATCATGGCATTTTCAGGTAAATCGAAGTTGAGTGTTACTTCCAAAGTGTCGAGCACGTTTATCCATTTTGTGCCTTTTGATGAAAATTCAAGGGTTAGCCCATATTCCATAAAAAGCCCCTTTGGAGTAACGGTCAAACTGGCTTCCTCAATTGTTCCTTTCTCGGTTTGCCACGAATTTCTCGGGTCGCCAACCCTCAAACTGAAATTTCCAAAAACACTTGTGATACTAAAAAACAGGACGGTAAAAAGTAAAGTTGTTTTCATGGTGTGTTAGTTAATTATTTGTAACTGAACTATTGACTGTTTTGGTAAAATGCAAGATACAAAAACATGTACATTTAGTTTTACATTTGTTTATAAACTTTAGACGATTATAGTTCGAATAAGGTTGCGTCAAAGTTTATTCTATTTGTGTGACGCTGTCAGAGCCAGTTCCGATTGGTCGGAAAGCTTCGCACGCTGACAAGTCAGAGTTACCCGCTAACCTGACAGCGTCCGTGGATCCCGATGAACCGGGACAATCTCTGTCAGCGTTAACTAAACCATACGACAATATCTATTTTAATAATCCCTGCATTGCTTTGGCAAACAGTTTCCCAAAATCAATATAGCCGGCTGTGTCATAATGCCATTTGTCGGAATAACTATATTTATCGGTTGTGGTTACAAGTGCGGCATTTCCATCTTGATTTACAAATTTTGCCTGTTGCCAGCGAACAACATTTCCGAAGTCCCAAACTTTTCCATCGGCATCATTTCCCGAATCCGAAATCCTGCCAATTACCACAGGCAAATCATCAACCCGAAATGCTGCGCGTATCAAATCCATCAAACGTTTCAGGTTGAACAAATAAAGATTGGCAATTTCAAGGTTGTTGGCATCGCTTTCGCCCTGCATCCATAAAATTCCTGCAGGAATTAATTCATCTGTTTCACCGTCACCGTCAATATCTTCAACCGCGAACGCATTTTTTACAGTAGCCAGAAAATGATCGTATTGATTATTTCCTGTTCCGGTTGTAAAATCAGGATCCCAGCAACCAAATGGTCCGGCAGCATCAATGTGGATTGAAGTCCCACCCCGGCTGTATTTTATAAGTGCGATATTTTCATTGGGGAACATTTTTTTCATTTCGTGTGCAAAAGTGATTTCAACGCCAAACCGATCGGAAAGGTTATTTTTTTCGAAAGTAGAAGTGTGGTTTGTTCCATGCCCGGGTTTTAATACTTCCCAAACTCCCTGTCCGCCTAGTTCAAAACTGTCGCGGGTTGAATTGCCATGAAAGATATAAACATCATCAACAGGTTTATTTAACTTGGTTGGAAGTTGGTTGTTATAACCAAAACCATCCATATTCGATTGGCCACCCAGGTAAAAAACTTTGTATTTTTTAGCAGAAACGGTGACTGCAAAAGCAATCAGAATAAGTAATAGAAATTTGAATTTCATTATGTAAATTGATTTAGAAGATTATGAATTTAATACATGCAAAAATGAGAAAACCGAAATTACCATATAATTCCGGTTTTCCCAAAGCTACAATGCATTTGCTTCGAGTGGTTTTTACAAAAGAAACGGCAAACAATTTTTTCCTTTTCAAAGTGAAAAGACTTAACTGCTTACAAAATTAGGGGAACTGGAAAAAAGATTATCGAAGAGATTAATTGATTTTGGCAAAATTAAAGGAGGCAGTTGCACGGCAACAATAGGCAAGGGGCTACTTCACTGCCGTTAGTATCTTATTTTTTAGTTTCAAATTGTAGAAAATCTGTGTATAATTCATTTGTTGTTATAATTTTCGAATACCCTTTAGCAATAAGTCCATTTGTCAATTTAAAATCGCCAGTCCATAATCTACCATCAACAAAATCATTAACCGCAACAAAAGGTGTGTCATCAATGTCAATTTCTTGACAAATTTCTAAAGCAGATTGATAATACTTATTTGGAATTATTAAATGATTCAATGTGCGAACATTGCTCAAAATCAGGCCATACAACTCTAAAAATTTTTCTTCGCTTAATTTTCCGATAGTTTTTATCCTTTCTTTGTGCTCAATCAGTTCGTACCTCATATATTCAGACGAATAAAAATCGTAATACTTTGCACCATTTAGCAAAATCTGACCAATGCGACTGTTTATACTGCACTCGGTAAATAACTGCGATTTATAAAACTATGTATCTTGTTGTATAACAATATTTTATGTCATTTATGGAATCTTAATCAATTGCAGGGGGCAGTATAGTCATGCGATGAATAATTGT
>JBBQPP010000344.1:0-4890 GCA_038217255.1 Bacteroidales bacterium
ATGGTTTTGTTGCTCCCAGCGATAAAATTAATGTTGCCTACATTGGTTGCGGAACACAAGGATTACGGCAGTTATCCGACATTATTCAACTTCCGGAAGTACAAATTAAAGCAGTGTGCGATCCACAACGAAAAGCAATAAATTATTATGATTGGGGACCAACAGGGCTTCGCGATGAAATGCGTCAATTAATTGGCAACCCCAATTGGGAAACAGGCGGTAACAACACGATTCCGGGAGGTTTAAATAATGGAAAAGAAATTGTTGAAGCTTATTATAAAAAGAATACAGGTGTAAACTACAAATGCCAGGCTTACACTGATTTTCGTGAATTATTTGAGAAAGAGAAAGACCTCGATGCCGTTCAGGTAATGACACCCGACCATTTACATGGTATAATCGCAACAGCTGCATTGAAACGTGATATTGCAGTTTCTGTGCACAAACCGCTATCTAACCGTTTGTTGGAAGGTAAAAAAGTGATTGATTTGGCTTTTAAATCGAAAGCAACTACGCACCTGTTGCCATGGGATTCGAATGGCGAAGACATGCCAAAAATAATGGAGTGGATAAACAGTGGTGCAATCGGAGAATTACAGGAAATACACAATTGGTCGTATCGCCCGGTTTGGCCGCAATATGCTAAATTACCCTCCGACACACCCAAAGTGCCTGAAGGATTTGAATGGGATTTATGGTTAGGTCCTGAAGCAGCGCGTCCATATCATCCGCATTACACAAATATGGTTTTCCGCGGCTGGTACGACTTTGGAGCAGGTTCAATGGCCGACATGGGTCATTATAGTTTGTGGACTGTATTTGAGGCATTAAAGCTGGGCAAACCAACCATTATAGAGCCAAATTTTAGCCACGTTTGTGATATCAACGACAAAGGAGCCGCATTCAAAATAAACAATGATTTTAGTTTTCCGTTTGCCAGTTCAATGCGTTTTAAATATCCTGCAATTGAAGGTCGCCCTGCAATTGATTTGGTTTGGTACGACGGCGGAATGCGTCCAACAGTTCCAAAAGAATTTTATGAGCAGGGTATTGAATTCCCTTCGGAAGGCATGATGTTCATGGGCAAAAAAGATACTATTTTAACCCGTGGCTTTTTGGTCGAAAACCCATATTTACTGTCGGAAGGAGTAAAGACAAGCAAAGAGGTTTCGGCAGCCGCAGGTGCTGTGAAAGTTCCTGGCATTAAGCGTTTTATTGACGGAGTCAAAGCTGGAAAGCAAATCGAAGGTAGTTTCAGGCAGGCCTGGCCAATTACCGAAGCTGTTAATTTATATGGGGCTGCACTACGTTCTCATAAAATGCTGATGTACGATGCTGATGCTATGAAAATTACTAACGACGAAAAGGCAAACGAATATTTGGACCGTAATTATCGCAAGGGTTGGAGTCTTGAAGAAATCTAAAGAAGCCCCATCCCGGCCTTTAACTAAGGGGAAGGAGAAAGAATAAATTGATACTCTAATAGAAAAACTTAGTATATCAGAAACTTTTATTTAATTGAATTAAACAAAAAGGAGGATAATTGAATTTCCGATTTATGCGGACAAGCTTCCGTCTTCGGACTTCGGTCTTCCGGCAAATCTTATAAACATGAAAACAAACAGAAGAAATTTTATCAAAACAACAGGTACAGCGGTTGGAACGGTTGCTTTAATGACACAAATGCCATTTGGCTTAGTTAGTTGTGCCGCACCAAAACCAAAGGAATTTGGGTTTCAAGTATGGACAATTAAGGACGAATTGATTGCCGATTTTCCCGGAACGTTGAAAAAAATGGCCGATCTGGGTTACAAACAGGTTGAAATGTGTTCGCCGCTTGGATATACAAGTTCAGGTTTTGGCCCTTTGAACGAAATGAGCGGTACCGAAATGAAAAAAATCATCGATGACTCAGGAATGACTTGTATCAGCTCGCATTACGGAATGGGTGAATTGCGCGAAAGCCTTGAAAACCGCATTGAATGGGCTTCCCAACTTGAAATGAAACAAATGGTTGCGGCCAGTTTTTGGTTGCCGGAAGGTGCTTCGATTGACGATTACCGAAATGCTGCCAATGAACTGAACATGATTGGTGAAAAAACAAAAGCTGCCGGAATACAAATGGTTTTTCATAACCACCACATGGAATTTGAAAAGCGTGGCGACGAATTGATTTATGACGCACTTCTTGATCAATTTGATCCTGAATTGGTAAAAATGCAATTTCAGGTTGCGGTTGTGAATATTGGGTACAAAGCTGCCGACTATTTCCGTAAATATCCCGGAAGGTTCCAGTCTGCACACCTTTCCGATTATTCAACCGAATTGCAAAAACAAGTTCCTATTGGACAAGGAATTGTTGACTGGCCTGATTTCTTTGAAGCGGCAAAAGTGGGTGGCGTAAAAAATGTTTTTGTTGAAATGGATCCTGAAACTTTTGGTCCCAGTGCAGAATTTTTATTGAAAATGTAATTGATAATGTTGCAGAGATGCACCGCAATGCGTTTCTGCAACAAAAATATAAATCAAAATCGCCCAACAATATATTCATACCCGTCTGCTCCAACACTTTGGTTTAGCGCGCTAAGGATTTTTTGTTTATTGTCATGTGGTCCTTCAACATAGAAAGGCTTACCTTTCCAGCCCATTTCAATTTCATCAATTTCATCGTCAACAAGGTTTTCATCCAACAGGTATTCGGCCAAATAAAAATCTTTTGGTGCTGAAAGTCCAAGTTCGGTAGCATAATCTAACGCCCCATATATTACATTGTGGTAATAGGTTGGCGAAACTTCCTCAACAGGCGCATTGCCTGCCATTTGTTCTATCAGTTCATCAATTTGTACGGAACTAAAATTGCAATTCGACATTGAATCTTTTATCCCCAGACAAAGCCTGTCAACCAAAAAACTGGCAAAAGAGAACTTGCCGCCTGGTTGTTTGCGAATAATCAGGCACATTGTAAAACCCTGATTTGCATAATTATCCGATATCAGGCATCTGTCAATGGGCAACTGTTTGCCTTTTTCCTTTAAATATTTCTTTGGCGAAAAACTGTTTTTTTGCATTGGTAAATTTGTTTTTTTGATTCAACTATATTTTCTCAAACATCCCACATTCAAAATCACTTTCGTTTCGCTGATCGTTTCGGTTCAGCACGCAAAGCATGTTTTCTTCCCAGTCTTCGGTTTGGTGTAATTTACAAATAACACACAACCCTGGAAGAGGAACTGTTTCCGGATCTATTTTTGTCCCACCATCATTAAAGAAGCCATTAACTGAATCGAAATCAAACCCTGAAAAATCATTGATTTCATGAAAAATAAGCTCTTTTACATGTTTTTCCAACCATATTTTTTTGAACGAAAACCAATCTTCACGGTAGCGTGAATTGTCGATTAAATTTTTAAAATGCCCAAATGGTTTTTTATGGTTCAGTGCATGCATCAATTTTTCCGAAAAACGGTCATCATCCAAACTGAAAATAAATTCTTCCATTATGGAGAAATATTCATACGATTCAAGGGGCTTGAATACGATGCAGTTTTCCCATTTAGGAAAATTCAGTCCTTCCAATCCTAATGGTTCGCCTGTATTCATTTCAAATTCCTCCGGGTCATCCATTTGTGCTTTGGGAACATTTTCCATTTCCATTGTGTCTGGGTTCAAATAACAAATAAATCCTGCATCTATATTCTCTGCAATTTTCGGAATGAATTCTAAAAAATGATATGGTATTTCATGTTCATCGAATTCCTCGTCACAGCTACAGAATTGGCCAAAGGGACAAGTATCCGGGTCGCCTGTGCAAAGTTCCAAATCCATACCTGTTAGCGGAAGAAATTGAACTTCGTAATCCCAGTTTGTTGTTAGCACTTCATATAAAATTTCAGGGGGCAAGTCAGGTGGGGCATCAACAAGCTGGACATTTATCGAATCAAGTACTTTGATAATTGCATCGTTTAACCTTTCCCATTGGCCACCTTCCAATTGCCAAATTTCCGGGAAAACTTCCTGTTTAATCCCTGTCCATTCTTCGATACTTTTAAATGGGACCAAAGCCAATTCAGCTAAATCCGGAGTCTCTTCCATGTGTGGAGGAATTTCTATTTTGTAAGCGGATGGCGGGTTTTTTGCAGCCTCATCCAAATCTTCAATTAGTTGTTGAATGTAACGTTCCATGTTGTTTGATTTAGTTTTTAAACAAACGAATCCATCAAACCTGCCCTTCGCATTTCATCTTTTAAAGCAGGCAGATTGGGTTTATGATTGTACAGTTGCAATGTCAATTGCCGTTTTTCATTTTCGAAACCTGGAATGGATTGGGCTAATTTAAGCCATGATGAAATACGTTCGTAAATATCCCTTCCCCGCTGGTTTTCAATAGTTTTAACTGTTTTGTTCTTTATATGCTGAAAACAAAAATCAGGATAAATTTTTAAGATTGGACTGATAAGCTCAATGTAATTCCAGTCGTTATTAATCTTCTCAACAATGTTTTTGATGCTTTCATAGCGTTTTTCAACTTCAAGAATACGGACCGTAAAAACCTTATCCCAATGCAGCTCTTCAAGTAACCTGTTTAGTTCTGAATCAGAAAGAAATTCCCTGATTTTTTTATAATGATTTATTTCTTTTTCGTCACCAGTGAGCTGATAAAAAACGCTTAAATAAAGGTCTTTATCCAGTTCAACAGAAACGTATTCTTTAAGAAATTTAGACCAAAATCTTTTGTCTGACTGCATTAAATCGTTGGCTAATTGAACAAAGCTAACTTTATCTTCTTCGAAATAATATTGAAGCAATTGTTTTGCAACTTCGTTGTTGATTTTGTAAAACTGAATGGCCGATTGCAACCATTCTGTTTTATTGCCCGCATTTTTATTGAGA
>JBBQPP010000345.1:0-4885 GCA_038217255.1 Bacteroidales bacterium
TTGGAATCGGTTACAAGGGTTTAAAATGGGTAGAAGCCCAATTCTCTTATACCCAATTTTTCAATAAAAATGTCGGTTGGGGAGGAAATACCCGCGACATGGCAGTTTGGAAAAGTGTTGATCCATTGCAAATCCGCAAGCGGGAGATTGAAAAGAATGGATATGAAGCTGGGTTAGGATTTCAGTTTAATTTGTCGGAAAGTTTTGCAGTTAGTTTAGGAGGATTGTATGGGGATTTGGGTGTTGCTGACAGTTATCAAAGCGATTTTAGTTATAGCAATCCATCAACAACAATTGGAGCAGGGATTATGTGGAAAATATCCGACCACCTTAAATTGGATGCTGGTGTATCAAATACTTTCTACCAAGATCAAACTGTTACTTTTGCAGACCCCGATGTACCTAACTATAATGATGTTTATGGTAAAACAACAATTACTTTTGCCGCAGGTTTGTCATACAGTATTTTCTAAGAAACTAAATGTTGGATTTTGAATAATGAAAGCTGCTCAAAATGGGCAGCTTTTTTTATGGCTTCCCTTAGTATGATTGATTATAAATGGCACGCTATGTGGTTTTTGGGGTAGAAATTGATGCAATTCATCTGTTTCAACCAAAACCGATTTATAGTATAATTTTGGATTTCCAAGAAGTAAGATTTCGTTAACAATCATTTTCTATTGTTTCATTTCCTCTCACAAAGTTAACGCAACTCTGAAAAATTGATTATTTGGGTACATCAAATTCAGTTCGTGATAATGCTTTTGGGCTTCTTGAGGATTCTTTTCGAGTTCAGTATAAATCTTAGCCAAGAAATAGTGTGCAAATGTTTTATGGACAATGTTTTGCGAATTTTCGAATCCCTTCAAAACCTGAATGTTTTCAGTATTGTTTTTTGTATTAATTAAAAGGATTTTATTCTTGCTGATATTGAAAACCGCTTTATAAATTGAATAGATATTTTTTTCATCCAAAGATAAAGAGTTGCTGTCAAATGATTCTATGCATCTGTTAAGTTTGAAAAAGTAATTTAACATTTTAAAATGCTGGTTGGTTGCCCCTGTTAACCGAAGCATATAATTCAGGCAAATCAATTCTTGCAAATTATCTTCAAATGAATATGTAATTGTGTTGGTTAATTTTCCAGCCAAGTACTCCTCGAAAATTTGAAAGTCCTTTTCTTTGTTGGATGACAAAGCCTTCCACCATTTCAAGTCTGTATCAAGCAAAAGATAAGTAGATGGTTTTATGCTGTTTTTTAAATCAGCCAATTCCAATTCGGCTCGGTCATATTGTTGATTATAGATATAATAAAATATACTGTCAGTATTATTGTAATCAATTGCAAAAATCGTTTTCGCGAAAAGTGATAATACGATGAATGAAAAAGTGGTGGTTTTGTACTTATTTATATTTTTGACCATTGATAAATAGTAGTAAGTCATTTATTCACAGATATATCCTTTTTTTGAAACGATTCAATTCTTCCTTGCAAAGCGTTATTTTCCACGATGGTAATTATTGCGGAGTAAACCGATAATTTTCTATCGGACTCCTTATCAATGGCTGCGTTTTTTGCTTTTATTGAACCTCCTTTGTAGTAACGGTAAAACCACGACGATAAAACCAATACACCATCAAAAACCGCGTAATTCACAACCGTTATATAAGCATAATAAGTAACAACGCTCAGAAGCACCAATGAATTCACACCCATTCCTATTTCCCCGATAAAAAATTGGCCGAGGCCGGGGAATACTAAACTCATTATTTCAATCTTATCGGGGTTATATTTTTTGTTGGATTTTACAAAATCGGAAATTGTTTGATGTAATTGCTGAACTCCTACGGAATCAACCAGTTTGCTCAAATACGACAGTGAGTTGGGATAATCATTCAGACCAAAGTAGCAAATTCCTAAATACAGGTTTTTTTTATCGTTGAGATGGTCAGTATTATTTTCGGGGATGTCAAACAAATCATTTAATGCATTGTAATAATCATTAAGTTTAAAACTGCAAAGGGCTTTTCTGAGCGTTAATTCTGTCTTAGTACTGTCGTTTTTCTCAACATTCCATGCCAGATTTAAATATCTGATTGCATTTTCGTTGTCATTCCGGTTAATATATATTGTTGCAATTTTTGAGTAGATGTCGAGATATTGGTTTTTATCGTCAAACAATTGAACTCGTTGGTATTCCTTTAATGCAACGGAATAATTCCCTTTCTCAAATTGGGCATCGGAAAAAGATTTGATTTCATCAATGTTTTGTGAAAACAGCGATAAAAGTAAAACAGTGTTAGTAAGAATTGTAAATAATATTTTCAGCATTGTTTTGATATCTCTCCTTTATGTTGTTATTATAATTTTTTACGCCTTTTGCTGTTCCCCAAAGGTTTGCGGTATAGAAACTAAAAGCTAACCCACCAAAAATCCATCCATTTACACTTTTTACACCTTTTTTATTGAATGCACGATAAGCTGCATAGGCATTTGTCCCAACAAAAAGGAATGAAACAAATGCATCTCCCCATCGATTTGTATATGCCTTGCCACTGCCCGGAATAACGGCAGACATCAATACACCGGTAAATGTGCTTTTATATTTTTGTTCATAAAATGCTTTGGTAATTTTATATAAATCAGCATTTGCCTGAGAAATTAACATGCTTTCATTTGAGTAATAGTCAAAAAGTTTGTCATGTTGTTTATTTACCCAATAATAACTGGCAACAAAAAAGGAGTTTTCTAATGAATCCAAAAGCGAAGAAAATGTAAAATAATTTGGATCTTGGTTCCTGCAATTCAATGAAAAACGGAGATATTCATAAGTATATGGACGATATTTGTATATCATTTCCTCATTTGAAAGTAACTTGAATGAAGAAGCAAACTTGTCACATTGGTTATTTAAACGGTAAGTTTGAACTAATTCGATAGTTATAATTGAATCATTCGGCCATAAAAAATTGAGTCTTTCATATTCCTGAGCGGCAAAAGATAGTTGACGGGTGGTTTTTAAATACCTGGCAAACTTTAGTGAGTTATTAAAATCCAACAAATCCTGTTGAGCAAACAAAGATAGCGGTGTATATAACAACAGTAAAATGAACGCCGTTTTATTTAATCGGGTCATCGAAAAGTTTTTTATCGATATCATAATGGTAATGTGTATGATTTACAAAGCCATGGCATCTTGATAATCTGTCGAATGTCATTAGCCAGCCCATAGTCAATCCTTTTTGTTGAAAAGCTTCCACTGCAAATTCTGAACATGATGGGGAAAATACGCAGGACGGCTTATCTTGTGAAGAAATAAAAGTTTTATAAAACAAAAATCCAGTTGAAAAAACAATGCTTATTTCATTTTTGGCTTCTTTTAAAGGTTTTTTAAAATCAACTTGTAAAGTATCTGATTTGACAAAAAGTGTTCTGAGTTCGGGTTCAATTTGAATTTGGCACTTTGCCGAAAATGCACAAATTAAAAATAGTATTATCGAAATAGGAAATTTTAAAAAACTGCTCATTTTTTATAGCTGAATAGAATTAAAGATTTGAACGATATAAACCGTTCTTTTCTAAATCATTTATTTTTATGTTTTTAAATTCTGTGATTTGGTAATTTTCTTTTTTTTCTTCGTCATATATTATTTGAATTAATTGCCGGGGAAACTCAAATGCGCCAATTTTTTCATAATCTTTAAAAAATTGCCTGCTTATAATGTTTAGTTCATTCCCCATCATTATTACACTTTCAAGGCGGTTTTCTTTTTTTGCAACAATTACATGGTCTAAGATGGTACTGGCTTGTTCCGGTATTTTCCAGTATGACAATACCAAATCATTTTTCTTTTCAACTTTAGAAATTTTATAAATAGAGTTTTTCAAACCAAAATCATTTAAGCTTGAGTTTAATGCCAAGTGGAAAATTGTAAATTTATTTATAGACGGAATTGTAATTTTTTCGAATAAGGTGTCATTTCGCATTTTTGTTAAAAGTGTATCTTTCAAAATCCATTTTTCCAATTGGGGAAATGAAACATCATATATTAATTCGCCATAATTTTTGTCGTAGTAAACTTTGCCCTTTGTAAGATTTAGAGTTCCATCGCTCTTCTTGACCTTTACTGTAAAATCTGCTGAAATCCTGTAGTATTCTTGTCCATTCACTGAGATATTAAAGAATAAAGCGGAGATTATAAAAATGTAAAACTTAAGCATTTGTTTTATTGTTTTTTTTATTACAGTGTTGGCAGCAAATATATATAAAAGGTGCCAGTTCATTAACTGAATGGCACCTTTTTGCAAATTACATCCTTCTGCAAATATTTAATTAATCGACCAATTAATAGTAGTAGTCAGATGACTCATCTAAAAGCCATAAAAAGTAAACAACATAAATTGCTGCTATCGTAACGGTATAAAATACACAACCTACCAACGCCTTTTTAACTTGGGCTTTATCATTGTCTGTTATCATATACACAATAAGAATTCCAACAAGTCCAAACACACAGCCCCATAAAAAAGAAGGAATCCCCAATGGAGGCTCGCCTTCTTGAGCCATTCCCAAAGGTAAAGAAGAATCCCCAATATTTTTTATTAAGGTGCTGTTTGATTCCAATAAAGCTTTATAGGATATTCCAGGATTCAAATCCAGAAAATTCTCAAGTTCATGAAGTTCGTTCATTTCATTGTTCAAACCATTAATGTCAAGTTCGAAAACCGATACATCAATACTTGGAATGCCAACTTCAATAACTTTTGCTGAACTGTTTTTGGTTTGAACCACAACCAAAGTAATTGCCAATAAAATGCTTAAACTTTTAAGCAGCAAGCCTTTTGTATTATGCAATTTTAATTTAATTACATGCATGGCAAAAG
>JBBQPP010000346.1:0-4885 GCA_038217255.1 Bacteroidales bacterium
ATAATCTTTTTGTTTAAGTTATTGTACTACTGTAAAATAAATTGACAAATTGTGTAAAATATTTTTACACTTGGTTTGAAATGGTTTAGCTTGGGGTTAACTTTGGGGAAGAAAGAGTTTTTATTGCCGTCGGTTTCAACCTACGGAAAAAAGGGGAGGCTTTATTCCTGGCTTTAGCCACATTTTGACAAATTTGGTTGAGATGACAAAAAATGTGGCTAAAGCCAACATTAAAAAAAGAAAAAGGAAAAATGCAAAAAGGAAAACTACTGATAGTTGATGACAACAAGAGCATTTTAAGCGCACTGGAAATTTTGCTTAACGATGATTTCGAGGAGGTAAAAACTATTGCCAACCCCAACCAATTGCCTGCATTAATTGAAACCGGCTTTTTTGACCTGGTGTTGCTTGACATGAATTTTTCGGCAGGGGTGAACACGGGAAACGAAGGTATATACTGGCTTTCCCGAATACAGGAACTTCGGCCCGACGTGGAAACTGTGCTTTTTACTGCTTACGGCGACGTAGAATTGGCCGTAAAGGCCCTGAAAAATGGGGCTGCCGATTTTATTCTAAAACCCTGGGACAACGAAAAACTGCGTACCACTTTGCTGAATGTGTTCAAATTGCAACAATCCAGGAAGGAAATTAAGCAGTTGAAACAAAAAGAATATGCACTGAAAAGTGAAATCAACAAGGAGAAACATTTTATCATTGCACGGTCGCCACAAATGCTTGAAATGTTAAACTTGGTGAGAAAAGTGGCCAAAACTGATGCAAATGTTTTAATCACAGGTGACAACGGAACCGGGAAAGAGCTGATTGCCCGAGAGTTGCACCGCCACTCGAAACGCATCGATGAAATAATGGTTAGTGTTGACATGGGCGCAATCAGCGAAACACTTTTTGAAAGCGAACTTTTCGGCCACAAAAAAGGCGCATTTACCGATGCCCGCGAAAACCGTACCGGCAAAATTGAAAATGCCAGCGGCGGCACACTTTTCCTCGATGAAATTGGGAACCTCCCACTCCACCTACAACCAAAATTGCTAAGCATTTTGCAAAACCGCACCATAATACCAATCGGCAGCAACCAACCCGTTCAGGTTGATATCCGTTTGATTTGCGCTACCAACCGCAACCTCCAGCAAATGGTTGAGGAAGGCATGTTCCGCCAGGATTTGCTTTACCGTATCAACACTATTCAAATTGAAATACCACCTCTACGCGAACGAAAAAAAGACATAATTGCAATTGCCGATTATTTCCTTAAAATTTATTGTAACAAATACCGGAAAACCTGTTCAAAAATTAGCGATTCTGGGATTCAAAAACTTACCGAATACAAGTGGCCGGGTAACGTTCGCGAATTGCAACATGCCATTGAAAAAGCCGTAATCCTTTCCGACAAAAACGAACTCTTGTCCGATGATTTCTTTTTCAACCCAACAACAAATACAAGTACAATTTTTGAAGGGACAATTGAGGAAATGGAGCGGAAAATGATTTTAAAAGTACTGCAAAACAGCAGTTCAAATTTATCCGCGGCTGCGCAACAGTTGGGAATTACACGCCAAACTTTGTACAACAAAATGAAAAAATACAAATTGTAATCCATGGTCAGCAAAAATTTTTACCTGAATATCGTGTTCCGCACCATTTTGTTGGCGGTCTCGGCATTGGCAATGAGCTGGCTGGTCTTTGGAAGCAAGTTATATTTGTTGGGCGCAGCACTTATGTTGATCTTTATAGCGCAGATTGTTGAAATTATCAATTACCTGAACCGAACCAACCGTAAAATTGCCTTTTTTTTCGATGCCGTGCGCAATGATGATTCAACGCTGCATTTCCCGGTAAACACAGGCAATAAATCGCTTGACGAACTCAACGAAAGCCTCAATAAACTGAATGAACTGATTAAAACCATAAAATTCGATTTGCAGGAGCAGGAACAATATTTCAAAATCATTCTGGAGCAAGTTTCAATTGGGGTAATCACATTTAACGAACACGGAAATATTTTTTTGTCGAACTCGGCTGCACGAAACTTGCTAAAGCGCGAACAACTTACACATATCAACCAGTTGAGCCAGATTGACAAAAACCTGTTTTCGGCATTAAAAAAATTACGTCCCGGCGACCACAAATTGGTAAGTTTCAATTCATCAAGCGGCACTGTTCAACTTTCGATGAAATCGACAGCATTTAAAACAGCTGATGAAAATTTTCAATTGGTTGCCATTCAGGATATTAAAAACGAAATGGAAACCAAGGAGCTGGAGTCCTGGATAAAACTCATTCGTGTTTTGACACACGAAATTATGAATACAATTGCGCCAATTACTTCGCTTTCGCAAACCATTTCGGGTTATTTCAAAAATTTGGATGGCAAAATTCCCAATGAAAAAACCATTTCAAACACAGTAAAGGGCCTCGAAATTATTAGCGAACGCGGCAACGGTTTAATCAGCTTTGTAGAAAACTACCGTCAACTTACACGTTTGCCCCAACCCGACAAGAAAAAAATAGCTTTGAAACCGTTTTTTGAAAGTACAGTAACTTTGTTGCAGGTTGACCCGAAAAACAAAAAAACCCAAATTGAATGGAACTGCAAGCCCGCAGATTTGGAGATAGTTGCAGATGAAAAACAAATCGCGCAAGTACTTATCAACTTGCTTAAAAACGCGGAGGAAGCCTTGAAAAATCAGGAAAACGGCAAAATTTCGATAAAAGCAGAAATCAACACGAACGGCCGGCCACAAATATCTGTAAACGATAATGGTAGGGGGATTCCCAGCGATGTAGTAGACAAAATATTTGTTCCGTTTTTCAGCACAAAAGAAAATGGTTCGGGCATTGGCTTGAGTTTATCGCGACAAATCATGCAAATGCACGGTGGCACATTAAAAGTAGAATCCTTACCACAAAAGACTTCGTTTACAATCGTATTCTGAATTTTAAGAAATGATTGTTCTTTTTTGTCTATTCTAAAACCTATTTTTGCAACCGGGAAGTTTTTATTTCTGAACTTTGACAGTACTAATTTTGTTTCAAAGACTTGCAACAACATATTAATGAAAGAAATTGATAAGTTAAACGATTTTTGTGCCAACTCAATGATTGGCGTGTTGGGGATTGTTTTTACAAAATTCAAAATAAATAGCATCCACGCCACCATGCCCGTAAACAGCAAAACCTGCCAGCCAAATGGTTGGCTGCATGGCGGAGCTTCGCTGGCTTTTGCCGAATCGCTGGCCGGTGCAGGTTCCTACCTGATAATCGATCGCGAAAAATATAATGTTTTTGGGTTGCAGGTTTCGGGAAACCACATTTCTTCTGTTGACAATGGTGCAATTAAAGGCGATGCCCAACTCATTCATAAAGGTAAAACTACCCACATTTGGGAGGTTAAAATAACAAGTGAAACCGATAAACTTATTTCAGTAGTCAGAGTTACTAATATTATCGCGGATAAAAAGAAGAAAGAAAATTGAAGGATCAGACAAAAATATCACTTATGTCGGTTGGCGAAACTATTTCAGTTTGCTTGAAAAACAACCTCACTTTTGCCGCCTACAGGTTGCCCAATCAAACTGAAAAGGTAATAATGGTGCAGGAAAGCCGAAACGCTGAAGAAATCACAAACTTATCGGAAGTGACAAGTTTAAAAGGTTTTCTTGTTGCGCCTTTTTTACGGTCGGAAAGCAACCGAATGTTTGTTATCAAACCCGATTTTTACTTTTCGGGAGAAGTTCCCAATGAACAATTTGATAAAATAAAAAACCTAAATCACCCTTTACCGGAAAACAAATCGTTTATCCGTCCTTATCAAGTTACAAAAAAAGAATATTTGCAACAAATTGAAGCGATAATGAACGTTATCAAAACCGGGAAAATTCAAAAAGCGGTTTTGAGCAGGATAAAATTGGTAAGCAGCGTTAATGAAAAGTTTTTACCTGCTATTTTCCTTAAACTCTGCGAATTATTTCCAAGAGCATTTGTGTATGTTTTCAAAACCGAAAACCATTTTTGGATGGGCGCAACTCCCGAACCATTTGCTTTCCTAAAAAATAATATTTTTCAAACTTCTTCGGTAGCAGGTACAAAAGAAAACTCCGAGAAATTTCTGGGGATTGAAAACTGGGGGAACAAGGAAAAACAGGAACAACATTTTGTCTCTGAACACATTGACAAGGTTTTACAATCGAATCATTGGGAAAATATTGAACAGCACGGTCCTTACGTGCAACAAGCCGGTAATGTGCTTCATTTGCGAACTGATTTCATTTCAAAAGCAAACATAAGTAATGGAAATGTTGGGGATTTGCTCAACAACCTGCATCCAACGCCCGCAATTTGCGGTTCGCCAACAAAAGAAGCCCTCGAAATAATTAATACTTTGGAGAAACATGATCGCGAATATTACGGAGGATTCCTTGGCCCCGTTGGAATGCAAAACCCAATAATGCTTTTTGTGAACTTGCGTTGCATGCAAATAACAGGCTCGCGACTTGTACTGTATTCGGGCGGCGGAATTACTATCGACTCGAATCCCGAGGACGAATGGCACGAAACCGAAATCAAAACCGGGACACTCCTCTCGGTAATTAAAAATGTTTCATAAATCGATGCTTCGTCAATTGCAACATATTACAGATTTAGCTGAAATCCTTTTTGAACATGGGGTAAAAGACGTTGTGATATCCCCCGGTTCGCGGAATGCCCCGTTGATAACGGCTTTTTACAACCGTTTTGGAGAAAGTTGCACAAGTTTGGTCGATGAAAGGAGTGCAGCTTATTTTGCATTGGGGCAATCGTTAGTTAGCAATAAACCGACGGTGCTTGTATGTACTTCCGGAACTGCCGCACTGAATTACGCCCCGGC
>JBBQPP010000347.1:0-4878 GCA_038217255.1 Bacteroidales bacterium
TACCCCACAAGAGAATTAAGAGAGGAAAACGAGGAGGATTAATGCATGACAAATTTTGCGTGATTGATAACCAAGTTGTAGTAACAGGTTCCTATAATTGGACTGATAATGCAGAGTTTCGAAATGACGAAAATATAACAGTAGAACATGATCAAGAGCAGGCAACAAGATTTTCAGTTGAATATAGACGACTGACAACTTAGAAGTTCTGCTGCAAACAGGCGTTTGGCAAAAAAAAACGGTTTCATTACTTAAATGAAATTTTTGTGCTTCCTCTCAAGTTTAGTACCGGCAGAAATTCTTGTGCTTTGAAATCCGCTCCTTCGCCAAATGCATAATCGTTGGCAGCAATGGTAAAAAAAGAAGTATAGACTTATCCACAAGAAGTATATGCTTAATGGTCAAATACAAACAACAACAAAATTAAAAAACATTATTATGAAGAAGATTTTAAAATTTTTAGAGCAATTAAAAGAAGAAAAGAGTCTAACATTCAAAGCAAAAATAGAAAGTTTTAAAAGTCAAAATAGTGAAGACGGATGGAATGGAAACATTTTAGAAATTAGAGAAAAAAAGGATGTATTCCTTTATATTTCTGAAGATAAAAAGTCAATGAAATCTACAACTGGTGAATATGACCCGAGAATATCTTTTTCTTATTTGGTCTGTTTGTGCCATCTCGATTATGTTGCTAAATATATAAATGGGGGCTTAGAAACGATAGGATTCTATGATTCTGATTATATTAAAGTAACTGAAATACCTTTTGAATCAGTAAAAATAATAGGCTGCAATGGAGGCTTTAGTTTTGACGGTCAAAAAAATCCCCACTTTAGTTTCGATTTACAGCACAAGGAAGGTAAAGAAATATCTTCTTACCGAGGAAATCCGTTTTATACGAAAACATGTCAGGGAGTAATTGATGGAATATGGGAACTTGAGAAGTTCTATAATAATTGGTATAAAGAATTAGAAGATTTCGAACATAATTGGTCAGAAATAAGAGGTAGGTCACCGAAAATACTTATGTAAACTGATGATATTAATTTTTAGCAACTTTTCAAATACTATTATCCTTTAATAAAATATGACAAAATATAAAATGAATCTACGAGTTGCTAACAAAAGCTATGTACACTGCGGAATTAAGTGCTGGGCAGTCAGTTTTGTCCTTCGAATGCTTTTCTTCGCCAAGCACCAAACCCGTAGCTGCAACCATGCCAGACCTAACCAAACAATAATTCGATAGACAATGAAATTGATTACAGACAAAAAACAGTATAAAGATACTTCAGTTTTTACACCTGAAAATTGGCTTTTAGAAGCAAGCCGTCAAATGAATATTAAAAACGTCAAATAGAATTAAATACAAGTTTCATAATGGATAATAATTCAGAAATACTACTCTACCTGACCGATGACGGGCAAACCAAAATTGATGTTCGTTTGGAAGAAGAAACGGTTTGGCTTTCGCAAGCGCAAATGGTAGAGCTTTTTCAAACAACTAAGCAAAACATTAGCCTTCATATAAAAAACATATACGAGGAGGGCGAACTGGATGAGATTTCAACTGTCAAGGATTACTTGACAGTTCAAACCGAAGGCAAACGCAAGGTTCAGCGGAATATAACCATTTATAATCTCGATGTTGTTATTTCGGTGGGTTATCGTGTAAAATCTCACCGTGGCACACAATTTCGCATTTGGGCAACAAAGCAACTAAAAGAATACATAATTAAAGGTTTTGTGCTAAACGATGAAAAACTAAAGGAAACAGGACATACCAATCAATATTTCGAAGAACTGTTTGAGCGAATTCGGGATATTCGAAGTTCTGAAAAAATTTTCTACGCAAAAATCAGGGATATTTACGCCACAGCAATCGATTAAACACTGAAGGTAAATAAGTGAATATTTCACTACGCTAATTTCCGCTTCACTCCAATTCATAGTGGGTCGGTGCGGCAATCAACTGGTGATTCTCACGCAACATTCAATCTGTCAGCTTACTGATAAACGCTCACCGAAATCTTCTCTGTTTCTTACCAGAATCCTTACCTTTACTGCAAAAATCATTATAAAATGACAGATACTTTATTTGTTGAAAACAAAGCTATTTCAGATGAAATAATTGCTTATTCATATCTGAATAATTGGGCGTTATATCTTTTGCTCATTGTTGCTTTAATCTTGATTGCTGCGGTGATAATTCTATTTGTGCAGAAAAAAATTGACGATTATAGAATAAAGAGGAGTTTTAAGATGTATTTTAAAAATCAAATCGGATTTATTTTAAACTACCTAACAAGTGAAAAGATAGTATATCAGGAATCCGGAATCAATGAAAAAATTACAAAGGAAAAGATTGAATTATCGGAATTCTTGAAACGGTATGAGAATGATTTTAAACATCAAAAAGATGCTGTACAGCCAGTTGTAATTTTCACCTTACTCATAAACCTGCAAAACTTTTTACTGTTTTCCCTTCGTTTAAAAAATATAATTGAAGGTATTGATTTTAAGGATTTAATGAAGTTAACCCTGGTGCATGGAAATAATTTATCTAAAAAGGAGCTTTCCAGCATTTATGAACTAATTGCAACGCTGGACAGATTTATTTCAATCTGTTTATATCATGATAGATTTGGCAAAATGAAATCAATAAAAAGATTGACACAGGAGGGGATTTTGATCGGTTTGGATTTTGATGCGGACGTTTTGGAAAAGCAAAAGTTTTTGAACGATGATTTACTGTTTATTAATGAAAATGAGAATAGTATTGCTGAAATTGCCTTTGTTTTACGGGCTGTGAATCAGCAAATAAAAGAGTATTTTCATTTTGAAAAAAGTACGGTAACACTTTAATATTTAGATAGTAGTCTTTGAAGAATAGCAAATGTTCAATTCAAAAGACTGAAAAACGATACAGACAAACAATAGAGAAAAGTAATAAAATGAAAATTCACAGCACAAATTATTCCGACACATTTATTGAGATTGCGGACGATTGCCCGGCAACAAGTGGTGTAATTCCACCAACAAAAGGAGATGCTAAAACTGTTGCAAATATGCAATTTGACTTAGTTGCAAAGAACCCTTACAAATTTACCTCTGATGATGTACTCTTTCAGATTTATGCCGACCGCAACGATTTGACCAAAAGCGAATATAATGAAGCCCGGCAACAGTTTTTCTCGAAAGGACAGCCATGTTTTAGAGCCTCGCCATTGACAAAACGATATGGCTGGGGAGTTCATAGCGACAAAGACGGGAAAATTGCTATTTATGGCTGCGAAACAGTTGTTTACGAAAAGTTATTAAAGGACAAGTCACTTAAAGTAATTAAAGCAATGAAATCAAGTAAATAGAAATTATGAATTTAGCTTTGTCAGATATAAATTGGCTGGCTGTAATAGTTGCAACCATTGCCTATTCTGCTTTTAGTGGTATTTGGCACAGACAATTTGCCTTTGGTAAAAAATGGGAAAACGCAATGGGTTTTAACAGACCTGAGAATTGGAAAGAAACGACAATTTATTTTATTGTGCCTTCTATTTCCTGTTTTACAACTTCTATCGTAATAGCAGTTCTAATAAATCTCTTAAACGTATCAAGTTTTAAGGACGCATTAATTTTGGGACTGCTAACTGGAATTGGATTTGCAACAGCAGTAACATTTACAAATGCAGTTATTCCGACAATGAAGAAGCCATTGGTTTTTGGTGCAATTACCGGGACAGCCCACGCCTTGGGAATTACATTGGTTTCATTAATAATTTATGCCATTTCAAATTGATCATAAGAAAGCCGACACGCTAAAAAAGGGCATGTTTAGCTGTGCTGATTTCCGCTTTACTCCAATTCAGAGTGGAGTCGGTGCAGCAATCAACGGCGGATTCTCGCATCGCCGATCCGTCCTGTTGGAAATGATCGCTCTTCGAAATCCACTCTGCAACCTTCACCAACAATCAATGACAATCCCAAACCCAAATCCCCCTATATTTACTAAAAATATGCTTTGCAAATGAATTGCCTATTTCGACTTTTATATTCCTTGCTGTTTTTTGGAATGATCTCCTGCGGCGGTGCTGGCAAGTCAAAAGAAACTGTGCAGGTTTTTGAAAAAACAGATTCTTGCCAATTGGATTCGCAAAATACCTATGAAGTATTTGTTCCGGAAAGGAACTCGGTTTATGATAAATTGCCGCTGCTTATCATCATTGATGCGCATGGAAATGGTGCATTCGCTCTGGATAAAGTCAAACAAGCCGCCAAACAGTATCCTGTAATACTTGTTGCTTCCTATCTAATTAAAAACGGTTTTGTGAATTACGAAGGAGCAATCGAAACCTTGATAAAAGATGTGCACCAAAAATACCCTGTAAACGAAACGGTTTTCATGACCGGATTTTCAGGAGGAGCGCGGATGGCTCTCGGTTATGCGCTTACGCATCAGCTTAACGGTTTAATATTGTGCGGGGCATTAGCCAATACCGATCAGATTAATGCACTCCATTGTCCTGTTTATTCGATTTCAGGAATGGATGATTTTAATTTTATTGAAACCGCTCAGTACCTTTTTCAGGAGCAGTCAATTCCCAAAAACCTAAAGATTGAATTGACAAATGCATCACACAACTGGCCGGACAGCCTGATGCTGACAAATGCGTTGGGACTTCTTTACCTTTCGGATCAGAATGCAAATTCAAGCTCTGCCGCAACGTCACAAATTACTGAATATGGTCAAACACAACAGGCACGAATAGAAACTTTAGAAAAAGAGGGAGAATTTCTGAAAGCTGCATTAGTAGCCCGGAACATGTCAACAACTACACCGTTTAACAGCGATAAAACTTTTGCTTCAAAATACAATGATTT
>JBBQPP010000348.1:0-4870 GCA_038217255.1 Bacteroidales bacterium
CAACCATACAAAAAGAAAAAATTTGTGGTACACAAAATGGATTTCAAAAATCCATATTTGTTGAGCTTCTTTGTGCGTTACCTGCAAATATCAACAGTGCTCTGCACCTATAAACATTTTAAAGAGGAGAGATAAAAAAATAGTTTTGTATATTATTTCAAAACAGTATCCAAATATTTCCCCTTATTAAAACTCCTTTATCAATCCAACGGTAAAACCCATTGCATCATCGTCTTTTGTAATGAGCGGTTTGTTTAATATTACTTCAAGGGTTGTATTAAAAGCAAGATAAGTGGAGGAAAGTGTGAGGACTTCACCCAAAATAAAAACTTTACGTTCGGGTTCTAAAACGGTTACGGCAAGCGTTGAAAGATTTCCGTTTAACACCCACTTTTCAAAATGCCGGGCATAGTTGTATTTTCCGTTGATATAGCCACCGTCCTGGTATTCGTCTCCGCGCTGAAACGACAGCCAACCCGAGATTTCGGCGGTAACTGTGTGGACTGATTTTGAAGGGTTTTTTATAAAATTCCAGTTCCAGGTTATAATGGGCTGAATCCATGAAAGATAATTGTTTGTTTCGCCAAATTGGTAACTCACGAAAATATTGCGTGAATATTTCGAAAATGTTCTTGCAGGAGAGATCGAAAAAGTCAAGCTGTCAATTTTTAATGACTCATGTGTATTATTTACCCCGCCAATTAAGTAAATAGGGGAGAGGTGTTCGATATCATGCGCGTAGTAGAAATTCAAACTCCAATTTCCGCCAACTGAAAAAGTGGTGTTGAATTCAGCTGTGGGTACTTTTTCGGTAAAAAGGTTTGTAGGATCGAGCCATTGCGATTTTAGCGAAACACTTGTTTGACCATAAATATTCAAACACACAAATAACAAAATAATGCTATAAACAATTGGTTTGGAATTGGTTTTAGGTTCCATGGTTAAGTTTTTGAAATTGGTTTGGCTAAAATAAAAGGATTACTTTAAAAATCAATAAATATTTTCTACTATAATTTTCGCACCCTATAGTGCATAAATTTTTTTTAGACATAAATTTTCTACTCTGGCGCTGCGATGTTTTTGGTTTGTTCGTTCTCAAATTTACTTTATTTACCTCGTGTTCAAATCCTTTTAAAGCAGCATCGCTGCGCAAGTATGGTAGATAAATAAGTAGTTTGATTTTTAAGCAGCATCGCTGCGAAAGAGGGGTAAACTTGAATAAGGAGGAAGTATTTTTTCATAAAAAGTCATTGCAAATTAAAGAGCCGATATTATTTGGCTTCAGCAACCATTAGCTTTTTTCGTTTTGCAACTGAAACCCGGAGAAAGAAATAAGCCAAGGTGAGCAAAAAATAAATCCCTGCCTGAATGTACAGTTGCAGCAGTTCTGTTTTTACTTCCGAAAGTCCTACACCCATTGTTCGTAAACGCAAATAAGCAGGAATTACAGTTGAACTCGGAAGCAATTTCGACAGGTGTACCAACCAAACCGGCATGGCAGAAACAGGCCATGAAAGTCTGCTCAAAAACAGGGCGATTGGCGATAAAAATACCATAAAAACCAATGCCGATTCGCGGTGTTTGAACAGCGTTGACAAGCCAATTCCCATGAAAATTACACTCAATAAATAGGGGAATAACAGCATAATTACATCAATCATTTTTGCTTTGTCGGGGTAGTTAAACCAATGGTGAACAAGCACAACTGCAAAGGCTATATTGAAAAATGAAATAAACAAATAGGCACCGGTTTTACCCATGAGAAAGGGCAAAATTTCTCGCCGGCGTTTTTGCCCAAACAACAAAAATGGTGATGCTTTTGATTCGGAAAATGAGCCTCCCAAAATTCCAATTCCAATTAAAAGTGTTTGTTGAATAATTACAAGGATCAATCCAGGCATTATAAAACTTCCGTAAGCCGATGAGGGATTATATAAAATGTGGGTTTGTGTTTGTATAGGATCTGAACTTATTTTTGCCTGCTGGATTGATTTGCCTTCGGCCATGTATCGCATTACCGAAATTGCCCCGCTAAAATAAGCATCAGAATAGGTGCATGCCAAAATCGTGTTTTTGTATTTCAGAAAATAGCTGGCATCCGCATAAACGGCTACGTTGGTCTGGTTTCCGGAAAGGATATCTTTTTCAAACCCTTTTGGAATTACTATGGCGCCACTGATTTTATTTTCCATAAAAAGTTTCTCTGCTTTGCCTAAATCTTCAGGTTTGCAGGTAACGTTCAGTTCGCTTGATGCACCAATCATTACGGCATATTTGCGACTGGCAACGGAATGATCCTGGTCAACAACGGCAACAGGCAAATCAGTCAGGGTTTCTTGTGAGTAACCAATGGAATAAATAATGGGATAAATCAACATTGCGCCAACCAGAATGAGTAACGCACCACGGTCAGTAAAAATGGATTTCAGTTCATCTTTAAAATGAATTGCTGTGAGTTCTAAATTATTGATATTGTTTTTTATGCGTTTCATTTTTGTTTTTCAAAACATTAATGGCTAAAGCCAAATTTTCAATCTAATTTTATTTTCACCGGGCTGAAACAACGGTGTAAAATAAAGAAGGAAATATGTGGATTTTTCGTGCTTCGCGCTTCCAACTTCCAGCTTTCTTTCTTCCGACTTCGGTCTCCCGACTTCCGACTTCCTCAGGCCTTCCCCCAATATTTTTCATCACCTAAATACCTTTTATACACGGGTAGAAAACAAACCGAAACCAATAGAAACACCAAAATATAGCAAATGTGAATCAGTGCTTCTTTTGTTGGTGCACCACGAAGTGATTGTGAGATCAGGAGTTTTTCCCACCAGGTAAAAGGGAAAAAATGAGCAAAAACCTGTGCAATTTTCGGCATAGCTTCCAGTGGGAAAGTGATTCCCGAAAAAGTTATCCCCATCATTGAATAAGCACTTCCCAGTGACATTGCAAGTCGCAAATTTATAGTCGCTCCTATAAAAATCAACCCCATTAACTGGTAGGTTATAATTGTAATAAACTGTCCGGTAAAAATTACCAAAAAACTTCCGTTAAGCGGCATTCCTTCAATTTTGTACAGCAAAAAGTTGATGAACATGGCAAAGCCCGAAAAAATGATTGTATAAGGAATCATTTTCCCAACTACTGCCAGCCGTACACTTTTGTTGCTTGCTTCCAGCAAACTGGCGCCTGTTCCGCGTTTCAACTCGTTTCCCAGTGTATAAATCGAACTCAGGAAAACAAATAAATAAAGCATAACATAAAGCATAGCAGAATTCAGAAAGTAGGCGTAATTGGTAAACGGGTTAAAAAGTACATGTTTTTGTATTTTTACAGGAACGATGCGCGACATGGCCTGTTGTTCGTTTTTTCCGTCTATTAAAAGCCTTTTTAACTGAACACCGCCCGACACAGTTTTTAAAGTGGTAAGCACGGAGCGTTGAAGCAGCCCGGCTTTTAGCACATTTGTGCCGTTAATGTAAACGGGGATTGGTGCTTCCACACCTTCAAAAACCGATTTTTCCATTTCGTAAGGAATCAAAACTATGGCGTCAACCTCTCCTTTTTCCAGCATTTCTTTTGCCTCGAAAATATTAGGTGTTCGCAAAACTACTGCAGCATCAGAAGAAGCATCAAGAGCGTTGGCAATTTTAACTGACAGTGTTGAATTGTTGCGATCGACAACTGCTATCGGAAGCTCTTTAACTGCTCCCTGTCGGAAAATAAAAAACAGAAGCCCGATTCCAATCATTGGTCCGAAGAACAGCAAAAAGCGATAAGCCGGGTTTTGCCTGATTCTTTCAACTTCGCGCTGAATTACAGCAAATATGGGCGAAATATTTCGCAACATTTTAACTTCATTTAGGGTTACAACGGCAGTCATTCCTGGACGCAGACCTTCTATCTTTGAAACCGGACGAGCCTCTATTTCAAAGGATTTTAAATCGAATTCGCCTGAAGTTTTTGTGGCATTCCACCTTGCAAAATCGCCTGTTGGGCTCACGTAGTTCACCATGAAATCGAACTCTCTGTTTTCCAACCCGGGAATTTTAGCTTTAAACTTATTTCCTATGTTAAAATTGGAAAGATAATCTTCACGTATAAAAAGGGTAACCCAAATGTCCTCCAGGTTTATAACTGTAACAACAGGGAATCCAGTGGGTACAAGTTCTCCTTCTTCCACATTTATTCCCGAAACTTCGCCATCGGAAATGGAATTAATAGTGGTTTCGTCGAGGTACGATTGTACTTGCTGAATGGCGGCATCTGCCCGCTGCACCAATGCGTATGCCGCATCTTTGTCTTCCGGGCGGGCACCCTTTTCTGCTTTTTGCCAAACGGCTTTGGCGGCGTTTGCGGTTTCACGTGCAGCCTTCATTTTTGTTTCGGCTTCATCGCGCTGCTGCTCGGGCACCACTCCTTCTTCGAAAAGTTTTTGAACGCGGGCAAATGTTTTTTCGCCAAATTGTGCCGCTGCTTCTGCTTTTACATAAATACTGTACGCCGCCGAAATATCTTCAGCCTGTGCGCCATTTTGTGCTTTTCGACTTTGGGCGTTGGCAGCAGAACGTGCTGCAACAGCTTCGGCAAGTTTCCCATCAATCTCAGGACTTGAAATTGAAAATATGAAATCGCCTTTTTTGACTTTTTGTCCTTTTTTTACTGCAACTTCCTGTATTCTTCCCGGAATTTTTGAAGCAATTTTGAATTGTTTGGCTTCCACTTCTCCCTGTAAAACAACAGGCTGTTTTTTTAATACGGTTACAAAAGTGTATGCGATGAAAGCAACAATGGCAATCAGCACATAAATGGTTGTAATTGTTTTTTTATTCATGATAATTATTTTTATTCGATTGATTCAATAATTGTGTTTTCG
>JBBQPP010000349.1:0-4858 GCA_038217255.1 Bacteroidales bacterium
TGTGCCGGTATCCGTTCAGCAAAGCAACTGTTACAGCATTTTCAACTTCTGTACCTTCTTTTGACATAAAAACGCCTAATCCAAACTGAGGCATTTCAACCCCGTTGTTCAATTTTACTTTTGATGTAATATTCATTTTATCCATTGTTTTTAATGATATGTTCTATCTTTTTAACGCTGACAAGTCTATGGACGTTGTCAGGTCTAAGAAAATTCTTTTTACTCATCAGCTAACAATTGCTCTTTGATTTTTTGCAGTTCCGCGACTTTTTCATCGCTTACATCAGGATATTTCAGATCCATCGAATCCATTGCACTGATTATCGCTGACGCAACAGCAATGCGTGCATACGGTTTGTCATCGGCTGGAATTGCATACCAGGGAGATGTTTCAGTTGAGGTATTGATAATCAACTGTTCGTAGGCATTCATATAATCGTTCCAGTACTTTCTCTCTTTGGCATCAGAGGCACTAAATTTCCAGTTTTTGTCGGGGTTGTCAATGCGCTCAATAAAACGCTTTTTCTGCTCACCAGGCGAAAGATTAAGAAAGAACTTAATTACAATAGTTCCGTTTCGGTGCAGGTGTTCTTCAAAGTTTCGGATATCCTGAAATCTTTCATCCCAAATATTTTCTGTTATCAGTTTTTGAGGAATTTTTTGGGATTGAAGTATTTGTTCGTGAACCCTAACCACCAAAACCTCTTCATAATACGAGCGGTTAAAAATCCCGATTCTTCCCCGTTCAGGTAACCTTTTAGCACAACGCCACAAAAAATCATGGTCCAACTCTTCGGCACTTGGCGCTTTAAAAGAAGTTACCTGGCAACCTTGCGGATTGAGGCCCGACATAACATGTTTTATCGCACCATCTTTACCTGCTGCATCCATTGCCTGAAAAATCAACAACAACGACCATTTATCCTGCGCATACATTTTATCCTGCATGGAAGCCAGTGTTTCAACTCCCATTTGCAACAAGTCTTTAAAAATCTTCTTCTCTTTTTTCTTTAATTTTGGGTAATCATCGGTGGGATAATCCTTCAAACTGAAATTTTTATCATTGCCAACACAGTATTGTTTTGCAAAATCCTTTGCTCTTTCAATAAGCTCTTTTTTGCTTAAATTATCCAGTTCTTTACGGGAAATTAACGATTTTTCCATGGTATATTGTTTTTTTGCTACTCCGGTAAACTCTGAAGAAGCATACTTTAAAACAAAAATAATATATTATTAAGCACAAAAAAACGAATGGGTAAGTTTGTGATCTTGATTATCTTTGCCCCGGAATTCGATAAACAAAACAACATGAAGGTTTACAAATTTGGTGGTGCATCAGTTAAGGATGCCAATTCAGTAAAAAATGTAGCACAAATAATAAACAAACAGACAGGCAATCTGGTCGTTGTATTTTCCGCAATGGGCAAAATAACCAATTTACTCGAAACACTTATAAAAGCATATTTTGAAAAGGCCGACAGGAAATGGGAAATTTTTACACAATTTAAAGACTATCATCTTGAAATCGTCAACCAGCTTTTTGAAAATAACGAAACTCCGGAAACTGTTACAGCCCAATTTGCCGAACTTGAATTGAAACTAAAAAAGGTACCTTCATTCGATTATAATTATGAATATGACCAGATTATCTGTTTTGGTGAATTGGTTTCGACACAAATTGTAAGTGATTATCTTAATTATTCAGGAACGTCAAATCAATGGATCGATGTAAGAAACTGCCTTAAAACCGATGATCTTTTCAGGGATGCTACTGTGGATTGGGAATGGACAGAAGAACTTGTAACTGAAACTTTTCAATTTGGTAATGACAGGTTATTTGTAACACAGGGTTTTATTGGTTCGACCTCAGCAAACCTTACTACAACGCTGGGGCGCGAAGGTTCGGATTTTACTGCAGCCATTCTCGGGAATATTTTGAATGCCGAAAGTGTTTCAATCTGGAAAGACGTTCCGGGAGTTTTAAGCGCCGATCCAAAAAAGATGGAGGGCACAGTTAAAATAGATGCCTTATCTTACCGTGAAGCAGTTGAAATGACCCATTCCGGCGCACAGGTTATTCATCCAAAAACTATGAAACCCCTTCATAACAAAGAGATTCCTTTGTATGTAAAATCATTTGTTTCACCTGAAGATTCGGGAACTGTAATCCATAATATCGACCATAAAATTCAGTTACCGCCTATTTTTATTCTGAAAGAGAACCAGGTTTTGATTACTCTTTCGCCCAAAGATTTTTCATTTATAAGTATTGAAGATATCGACCGGGTGGTAAATTTTTTGATAGAAAACCGTGTTAAAATAACGTTGATGCAACAATCAGCCATCGATTTAAACCTTGTTCTTGATGCACCTGATGCCAATTGGGAAGAAATATTCAGCGAATTATCTCCTTATTATTCTGTACGTTACAATACCAATTTAACGCTCATTACCATAAGGCATTACACAGAAGAAGTTCTTGACTGGATGGTAAAAGAAAAGGATATTTATCTGGAACAACACAGCCGTTTAACTGCAAGAATGCTTGTTAAACAATAAATATTTCTATTAAAATTTCGTTCAACTGCATTTTGTTGTAATTTTAACTTCTTAATAACTGCATATTAAACAAAAACTTCGCTTAAAATGAAGAATAAAAAATTTTTACCTTATGTTATTGGTCTTGTAATTTTAGCCATTGTACTGCTTATTGTTGGTAAAAAAATGGGGTGGTTTGGTAAAGAATTTACAATCAGCGTGGCGACTGAAAAAGTGGAAGCAAAAACCTTAACTGAGTTTATAACCGCAAACGGCAAAATACAGCCAGAAACGCAGGTCAAAATAAGCCCCGATGTTTCAGGTGAAGTTATCGAACTATATGTGGAAGAAGGCGATGAAGTTGTTAAAGGCGATTTGTTGTGCGTAATAAAACCCGAAATGTATGTTTCTGCATTAAACAGGGCAGAAGCAGCATTAAATTCATCGAAAGCACGGTTGGCGCAGGCAGAAGCGCAGCAAATTGAAAGCGAACTGGCATTTAACCGCGCGAAACAACTTTTTGATACAAATACAATCCCCCTGTCTGAATTTGAAACTGCACAGGCTGCTTACAAAGTAGCCCAGGCGGAAGTAAAAGCTGGACAATTTTCGGTAAAAAGTGCAGAAGCAACAGTTGCCGAATCACAGGAACAGCTTACAAAAACAAAGATTTATGCACCCATTACGGGAACCATTTCAGCATTAAATATTGAAAAAGGGGAGCGTGTTGTGGGAACCAGTATGATGATTGGAACTGAAATGATGATTGTTGCCAACCTCTATAAAATGGAAGTGCAGGTTGACGTAAATGAAAACGATATTGTAAAAGTGGCAAAATTCGATACTGCTTTAGTTGAAGTTGACGCCTACCTAAACCGCAAGTTTAAAGGCATTGTTACTGAAATTGCAAACTCAGCAAGTACCTTGGGTGCCACGGCAGACCAGGTTACCAATTTCGAGGTAAAAGTACTTTTACTTAGCGAATCGTATGCTGATTTAATTGATTCGGTTGCTAAAAATTATTACCCATTCAGGCCCGGAATGTCGGCGGCAGTTGATATCCTAACTGAATCACGCGAAAATATTTTAACTGTGCCAATTTCGGCTGTTACAACCCGCATTAAACTAAAAGATGGCGGTACCCGTGAAGTGAAAGATGAAGTTAAATCTGATACTGATGGAGGTACGGAATTGACTGTTGATTCGGGCAATGCACCCGAAAAAGAAGAAAAACAAGAAGTTGTATTCGTTATAAATGGCGATAGAGTTAAAAAAGTTGAAGTAAAAACCGGAATTCAGGACAACACGAGCATACAAATTATTGAAGGCTTGAAATCTGGTGATGAAGTTGTTGTCGCCCCTTATAATGCCATAAATAAAACGTTGAAAGACAGCATGATGGTAAAAGTGGTAACAGAAGAAGAGTTGTTTAAAGTAAAATAGAAATCAGTATAAAGGGTAAATGTACTAAAGAATTCTACGGACAATTTCTTTTACAATTTTTTGTAAATTCAAACTTCCTTTCATCATCCAACAGCTCAGGGTACATCTCCTGGGTTAACCTGACATACCGTTCTGTTACACCTATGGATTTATGGCCCATGCAGGTGGACAGCAAAGGCAGCATATATGGAATCACTTGATTTTCAATTGTCTTGTTGGTGCCACTTTGGATAACGATAGGCTTTGCATAAAAAAATACTACTATTTGCCAGCGATTACGGTACAAACGAGCAATTTCCAGTGCCGATACTTCGTGATTATTGGTCAGGAAAACGAGTAATACATCTTTGTCGTCATCGTAATAGTCAACCATTCGAAGAATTTGCGGATAAAGTTTCTTGGATTTACGCCCTCTTAGTTTTATCGTCTTATCACCTCTTAATCCGGTGCTTTCATCGATATTGTAATTGTGCTCGACAACCATGTAAGCCATTGTAAATTTTGCTCTTGAAACAAAAAAAGCCCCTGCTTTATGGATATTGTACAAAGCTGCAAAATCGATATACGCTTTATCCATAAGGTATATTGCTTCGGGCACTGGAACCATGATGTCCAGTACGTTGCTATCATGGTATTTGCCATCTGTAATATGAATAAACACAGGAATGCTCCCCCTCAAGTCCAGGATCGTATGGATTTTTACAGCCCCCGGGAATATTTGCCTTTCGCCCAACGAAAAAGGTTAATGCTTAAAGATATTGTTGTTGAATCGAGAGCAAATATGTCATTGTCAATATCAATATTTGGGATTGGGCTGTTTGAATAGAGAGGCCTGACCATTTTTAAGATGCAAAACTATAAATCAATTCAAATCAAA
>JBBQPP010000350.1:0-4851 GCA_038217255.1 Bacteroidales bacterium
CTGCACTTTTTTTATTGCGCTTGCTGACTCAATCATTCATTCTAATTCATTTAATGATAAAATACCGAATAAAATCGCTGAACGGAATCCGCATTGTTGAAAACGAAAAATATGGGTTGCCATTTTCGTTTTTCAATGTTGTATTTATCAATCCGAAGTTTCATACACAGGCCGACCTGCCGGAAATTCTGGCTCACGAAAAAGTGCACATTCGTGAGAATCACTGGTTCGACCTGCTTTTTATAGAACTGTTGACAGTCATCTTTTGGTTCAACCCATTTATTTGGTTCTTTGAACACTCTATTAAACAAAACCATGAATACCTGGCCGACAAAGGTGTCCTTGCGCAGGGGCACAGTGCAGGCCGGTATCAGGCACTATTAATTAACCAGTTAATGGGCATGCAGATTATTGGCATCACCAACAACCTGAATTTTGCCCTTAACACAAATCGATTAAAAATGATGACGAAAAAGAAAACGTCCCGACTACTCGGGGCAAAATTTGCGCTGGCATTGCCCGCTCTTGCGCTGCTACTATTTGCTTTTGCCGAACCGAATTATAAGGCAAAAGAAGTTCAAAATGAAAGTTCTATTTCTACCATTCAAAAAGGGGAAAAAGAATTTACTATTCACGGGAAAGTTATTCAGGAAAGTACCAAAGAGCCATTACCCGGTGCCTCAATAGTTATTAAAGGCACTTCGATTGGAACAGTTTCGGATATGGATGGGACTTTTACTTTGATGGACCCCAACCCAAAAGTCAATCCATCAACGGGCGCTCTTAGCTCAAACCTTGTAATTTCTTTTGTTGGACTGAAAACTGTTGAAAATGGTGTTTCAGCTTCAGGCAGTGCAATTGAAACTTCGAAGTTTACTTTCCTAATGGAAGATGCGGTAATCCTAATTGAAAACGATACATATATTGGTGCGATTCCACCGCCACCTCCATCAAAAGCAAAAAACGATGATTCTCCACCGCCACCGCCACCATCTCCACTTAAAAAAGGGGAGAAGGAACAGGAAGTTTTCTATGTTGTGGAAGATATGCCAAAATATCCCGGTGGACATGCTAATTTGAAGGAATACATTCAAAAGATGCAACAAAAGTATGCCCAGTCAAAAGACATTAAAGGAAAAGTATTGGTCGAATTTACTGTTAATCAGAAGGGGAAAGTCTCGGATGTTAAAATACTCAATTTGGATGACTTGAAAATTGAATATAAAGAAGACCAAAATGATAATATCACGGATGCAAAGGTTGTTGGTAAAAGAAATCCAGCAGCGGAAAAAGCTGCCGTAGAGATTGTGATGCATATGGAAGACTGGACACCAGGTAAGCAACGCGGCAAACCTGTGCCGGTTAAATTTTTACTGCCGATTGAATTTTAGTTTACAAAGATTATTCATACCCTGACTTGGAGTCAGGGCATGAATTTTCATTCTAATTCTATTCAAACCAAAATTCCTCAAAACTTTTATGAAAGTTCGTTTTAAAGCATTACAAAATTTGAATAACAAGGTTTTAAATAATTCGTACTTTTGAATTATGAATAATTCACTATTTCAAAAAATCAATGCTTACCTGAGCCATGAATTGATTGACAAGGCTTGGGTTTTTGGTTCATTTTCACGCAATGAAGAAGATGAAAACAGTGATATTGATTTACTCGTGCAGTTTTCAAAAGATAAAAAAATAACCCTTTTCTATTATTTGAGATTAAAGAATAAGCTTGAAAATTTAACTGGTAAGAAAATTGATTTAGTTGAGGCGGGACAGCTAAAGAATTTTGCAAAAGACAGTTTTGCAAAAGACAAAATTTTGATTTATGAGAGAAAAGATTAGGGACAAAGAAAGATTACATCATATTATTGAATCAATCGACAATATTTTTGAGTTCACTTCTAATCTTCACTTTGAGGATTTTGTTGCAAATAAAATGGTAAAGTTTGCTGTTATTAAAAACCTCGAAATTATTGAGGAGGCATCTAATTTTTTAACTATTGACTTACGAAATCAACATACTGAAATTGAATGGAATTTGATAGTTGGACTTCGTCATATTTTAGTACATGACTACTACCAAATCAGTGATTCTATTATTTGGAATACTATTTCTGAAGATTTACAAGACTTCAAAAACAAAATCCAAAAAATATTAGTCAGCATAAAATAACGAGGTTTTCACTTTTCGTAAAAGCCTCGTTATTATAATTATATTGACAGTTCTAAACCCATTAATACAACCCGTCAACAGACAAATATCTTTCGCCGTGGTCGTATGAAAAAGTCAAAATTCGCGAACCTTTTGGTAACTCTTTAATTTTTTTTGCAACTGCTGCCAATGAAGCACCTGAAGAAATACCTACGAACAATCCTTCCAGTTTGGCGGCTTTTTGGGCATATTCAAATGCTTCATCTTTGCCAACTTCTATTGTTCCATCAAGCAATTCTGTGTGCAAGTTTTTCGGGATGAATCCTGCGCCAATACCCTGAATCGGGTGTGGTCCGGGTTGTCCGCCACCAATTACAGGACTACCTTCCGGTTCAACAGCGAACACTTTTATATTTGGAAATTCCTTTTTCAACACTTCGGCAACACCCGTGATATGGCCACCGGTACCAACGCCAGTTATCAGATAATCAAAACCTTCTGGGAAATCATTCAAAATCTCCTGAGCTGTAAAATTACGATGGACGTCAACATTTGCAGGGTTATCAAATTGCGATGGAATCCATGAATTTTCGATTTCTGCGGCAAGTTGTTCTGCTCTGGCAATCGAGCCTTTCATTCCTTTTTCGCGCGGGGTAAGTTCCAACTCGGCTCCCAGCGCCGACAATACTTTCCGGCGTTCAATACTCATCGATTCAGGCATTGTTAAAATCAGGCGGTAACCTTTTACTGAAGCAACAAGCGCCAATCCAATTCCGGTATTTCCTGAAGTCGGTTCAATAATTACCGAGCCTTCTTTCAAAATCCCTTTTTTCTCGGCATCTTCCACCATAGCAAGTGCAATCCTGTCTTTAATACTTCCTCCCGGATTGGATTTTTCTACTTTTATCCAAACTTCATAATCAGCCGGGTACAATCGGTTTAGTCTAACATGCGGCGTGTTGCCAATGGTCTCTAAAATGTTTTTTGCTCTCATAATTTTATTTTAAAATCGGTTAAAATAAAAAGGCTCCCCTATCTTAGGAAAGCCTTTCATTTATTTGGTAATTGAATATTTTCACTTAAAAAATTTGAAAAACACCTTCCTGTTCCTTGCAGAAACAGCAACACATACATGTATTCAACATTGTGGTTTTCATAATATACTTTGTAGTTTCTTGTTAAAATCAAATAGATAAACAAGTTTAAATTTAAATTGTTTCGAAAAAACTTAATTTTTATACCTCAGCCATTTAATCAATTCTTTGATATTTACCTTTTTGCCATACATCAAAAGCCCGATGCGGTATATTTTTGCGGCAGCGGCTATAGCACCAATAGTCATTAAAACCAGCAAAAACATGGAAAGTAACAATTCCCATGTTGGAATCCCATAAGGAATACGCGCCATCATAGCAACTGGCGAAGTAAAAGGAATAATTGAAAACCAAAATGCCACCGGCCCCTCAGGATTGCGTGCTATTGGGAAAAGCAACATAATGGAAAGAATCAGTGGAAAAGTAACCGGGAATACCATTTGCTGTGAATCTTCATCATTATCAACCGCTGCACCTACTGCGCCCAATAGTGAACTGTACATTAAATATCCTACAAGGAAATAAAATACAAAACAAAACAGGATAAGCGGAATGTTCAAATTGCCAATCATTTCCATTACTTCCAATACTTTATTTGGTTCGGCAGCCTGCGACATAGCCGGGTTCATTTGCTGCTGGGTTTCCATTATGCTTTGCCCCATTTGTTGTGCCGATTCGGGAGAGAAAAAACCCTGCACCCCAACCAAAACAACAAATCCAAGTACAATCCAAATGGCCACCTGTGTTAAACCAACCAAAGCTGTCCCTATAATTTTGCCAGCCATCAATTCAAAAGGTTTGACCGAAGAAATAATAACTTCGATAATACGGCTTTTTTTCTCCTCCATAACGCTGCGCATTACCATGGCACCATACATGAATACAAAAAAGTAAATCACAAAACCCATTGCATAACTTGCAATAAAAGCAACAGCCGAAGAACTTTTTTTCGCCTCCCCAGTTTCCGATATTTTTAATGTATTCAGCCTGATCCTGGTTTTTGTGCTGGCAAGCCGTTCATCCAAATCAGGAATACCGGTTTCATCGATTACCTTTTGCCGTTTATCTTTCTCGATATACTGGCTCAGTTTTCGCTCAATTTGCTCATTAACTTCAAACGGAACCTGTTTCTCTGAAATTAATTGTGCAAAGTTATTTGAGTAAATGTCCTGCGGAATATAAAGTAGCGCATAAAATCCACTCCCCTTCATATTGCTTTTTAACTTTTCATATTCTTCTTTTGGAATGAATTTATATTTTGTCATCCCCTCTTTTTCAAACTGGCTGAGAAACAATGTAGATTCATCAAAAACTGCAATTGTCCGTTCCTCACTGTCGTTGTTTATTGATAAAAAAATGATCAGCGCGAACATTCCCGCAAACAGAAATGGAACCAACAAAGTGAGGATAATAAACGATTTCTTTTTTACCCGTTTCAGGTACTCGTTTTTTAATATTATCAGTGTTTTATTCATGATTTCTTTTTTTATTTGACTCTCCAACCACTTTTATAAATACATCGTTCATACCCGGTATTTTTTCTTCAAACGAAAGGATTTCGGCAGCGGGTAAAAGTGCTGCAATCAAATCGTTATTTGATTT
>JBBQPP010000351.1:0-4851 GCA_038217255.1 Bacteroidales bacterium
CAAACGGGCAACTTCCTCATCAAGTTTTTTCGATAAGCGATAAACACCAACTTCGTATTTGTTTTGCCAGAGATCGATTTGCGCAAGCGTTTGGTTTGTAAACGAGTTGCTCATTACAAACGAAGGATGACCTGTTGCACAGCCCAAATTTACAAGGCGGCCCTCAGCAAGCAAATAAATGGCTTGTCCACCAGGGAAAATGTATTTATCAACCTGTGGTTTGATATTTATTTTTTCGATGCCTTTGTATTCATTTAATTTTTCAACCTGGATTTCGTTGTCGAAGTGGCCAATGTTACAAACAATTGCCTGGTCTTTCATTTTTGCAAGGTGGTCAATGGTTAACACATCTTTGTTTCCGGTTGTGGTAACATAGATATTACCTTCGGGCAGAGCACCTTCAATTGTATTTACTTCAAAACCTTCCATCGCAGCCTGCAGGGCGCAAATCGGGTCAATTTCGGTAACAATTACTCTTGCTCCGTATGAACGCATTGAATGTGAACAACCTTTGCCAACATCGCCGTACCCCAACACAACAACTACTTTTCCGGCAATCATCACATCGGTGGCACGTTTGATACCGTCAGCTAACGATTCACGACAACCGTATAAGTTATCGAATTTCGATTTTGTAACCGAGTCGTTAACATTAATTGCAGGAACAAGCAATTCACCTTTTTCAAGCATTTGATACAAGCGGTGCACGCCCGTTGTTGTTTCTTCCGAAACACCACCCCATTCTTCTACAACTTTGTGCCATTTCAATGGGTTTTCTATAAGAGTCTTTTTTAGTAAATTTAAAATTACGGCCTCTTCTGCGCTTGAAGCTTTTTTATCGAGAACTTTTGCATTTTTCTCAGCTTTGTAACCCATGTGTATGAGTAAAGTAGCATCGCCACCATCGTCAACAATCAGGTTTGGTCCGTGGCCTTCGCCAAAATCCAAAGCTTTGTCTGTACACCACCAGTATTCTTCAAGTGTTTCGCCTTTCCATGCAAAAACAGGTACACCGGTTGCTGCAATTGCCGCTGCTGCATGATCCTGTGTCGAAAATATGTTGCAACTTGCCCAGCGCACGTCAGCACCCAGTTCAACAAGTGTTTCAATCAAAACTGCCGTTTGAATAGTCATGTGTAAACTCCCTGTTATACGAGCTCCTTTCAATGGTTTTTCGGGGCCAAATTTTTTCCGGATCGACATTAATCCGGGCATTTCTTTTTCTGCTATTTCAATCTCTTTCCTACCGAATTCTGCCAAACGAATGTCGGCAACTTTATAATCCAGCTTTTTCTTTACCGCTACAGTCATAATTTTATAATGTTTTAATTTATTTCAATAAAATTTGCGCAAAACTAACATATTTTGCCATAAAACAGGGTGATAATCAGAAATGTGGATGAAAGAATTAATATTTTAATTTCCCATATCCGACATAAATTTAATGCGCATTAAACGTACATCATCTTCGGAATATTCGTCTTCTCCCAGTTCTTTTAGTGCATCTTCAAGCGAATCAACTTCAGTTTCGCGAAAATATTCAAAAATCTCTTCCTGGTGATCTTCATCTATAATGTCCTCGATGTAATAGTCAATATTTAAATGGGTTCCCGAGTTTACAATTGCCTCAACTTCGGTAATAATTTCTTTTACTGAAACTCCTTTTGAATCTGCAATATCTTCAAATGATAATTTTCTGTCGATACTTTGAATAATAAATATTTTCAATTTTGATTTGTCAGCTATAGTTCTGACTACAAAATCATCTGGTCGTTCAATTTCATTTTCTGCAACATATTTCGAAATCAAATCAACAATTTCTTTACCATATCTGCGGGCTTTGCCTTGTCCTACGCCTTGAATATTTATCAATTCATCCATAGTCATCGGATATTGGATTGACATGTCGGCCAGCGAAGGTTCCTGGAAAATTACATATGGAGGAAGTTTATGTTTTTTTGCAATTTTTTTGGTTAAGTCTTTCAACATTGCAAACAATTGCGGATCGCCACTGGAACCGCCCGAAGGTGCGCCTGCTGAATCATCCGAACCGTCATCATCTTCGTATTCGTGATTTTTAACCAACATAAAATTTGTTGGATTTTCAAGAAATTTATGCCCTTTTTCAGTCATTTTCAAAAGGCCGTAATTCTCTATGTCCTTAGTGATAAAACCGGCAATCATCGATTGCCTGAATACAGCATTCCAAAACCTTTCGTCATGTTCACTGCCTTCACCAAAACAATTTAGTGTATAATGATTAAATGATTTTATGGCCGCAGTTTTGTTTCCGATTAGGATATTTGCAATGTGATCAGCTTTGTATTGCTCGTTTACTTCAACAATTGCTTCCAACGCCATTACAACTTCATCCATTGCCTCAATCTGCTCTTTTGGGTTGAGGCAATTATCACAGTTCCCGCAATTATCAGGTTGGTATGTTTCTCCGAAATAGTGCAAAAGTATTATACGTCGGCAAATAGCTGTTTCGGCATACGATACGGTATCAAGCAACAGTTGTTTGCCAATTTCCTGTTCGGCTACAGGTTTGCCATGCATAAACTTTTCAAGTTTCTGAATGTCCTTGTAGCTGTAAAAAGTAATGCACTTTCCTTCGCCACCATCACGACCGGCACGACCGGTTTCCTGATAATATCCTTCAAGGCTTTTGGGAATATCGTAGTGAATAACAAATCGAACATCCGGTTTATCAATTCCCATCCCGAAAGCAATTGTTGCCACCATCACATCTACCTCTTCCATTAAAAATTTGTCCTGATTTCCGGATCTGGTGGCGGCATCCATTCCCGCATGATAAGGCAATACTTTTATACCGTTTACCGCAAGTGTTTCAGCAATTTCTTCCACTTTTTTCCGGCTCAAACAATAAATTATGCCCGATTTTCCTTCGTTCTGTTTAATGAATTTTATGATTTGATTTTCCGGCTTATTTTTAGGCCGCACCTCATAATAAAGATTTTCTCGGTTAAATGACGCCTTGAAAACCTTAGCATCCAAAATACCAAGGTTTTTTTGAATATCGTGCTGCACTTTTGCTGTGGCAGTTGCTGTTAATGCTACAACCGGCGATTTTCCTATTTCTTCTATTATCGGTTTTATACGGCGGTATTCAGGTCTGAAATCATGCCCCCATTCCGAAATACAGTGAGCTTCGTCGATGGCATAAAACGATATTTTTATTTTTTTAAGGAACTCAATATTTTCTTCTTTTGTAAGCGATTCGGGCGCAACATAAAGTAGCTTTGTTTTCCCGTTCATAACATCGGTTTTAACTTCCTGGATGGCAGTTTTGGATAGTGATGAGTTTAAAAAATGCGCCACACTGTCTTCAGAATGCATTCCCCTTATTGAGTCAACCTGGTTCTTCATCAATGCAATTAATGGCGATATAATAATAGCCGTTCCTTCTAAAAGTAAGGCTGGCAATTGATAAATAAGTGATTTTCCTCCGCCTGTGGGCATTAATACAAAAGTATCCCTTCCTTCAAATACATTTCTTACTGCTTCTTCTTGCTGACCTTTAAAACGGTCGAACCCAAAATACTGTTGAAGTTTATCTGTTAATACAATTTCCTTCATAATAAAATTAAATTTCCCTTTCCCATAATCACATGATTTGTGATTCCTAAATTATTTAAAAGTAAATAAAATTGATTATAAGTAGTTGAAAAAAATTAAATAATTCATTCTCCAGTTAAAGAATTAAATAATACATCAACTTAAGAAAGTAATAAGTACTTATATTTGTGCAGTTTTTAAAAAATCGAAAATCCAGTTTTAATGAGCGAAAAAGCTAACAGGGAGGAATTATCTACAAAAAAAAGAGGTAAAAAAACCCCTCAATCAGAGATGTCATTTTTGGAACATTTGGAAGAATTGCGGTGGCATATCATAAGGTCAGTTGTTTTAATTGCCGTTTTTGCCGTTGTGGCTTTTTTAATGAAAGACTTTATTTTTAATGAAATAATTTTTAAACCCAAAATGCCCGAATTTTGGAGCAACCGAATGATGGCAAAACTTGGCGAATATGTTGGATCGGACGCTTTAAATATTAATCAGAAACCGTTAAAATTAGTAAGCCTTAAAATGGCTGACCAATTTATGCTGCATTTTATGGTTGCTATCGTTTTAGGATTGATTTTGGCTGCCCCCTTTATCTTTTACGAAATTTGGAGATTTATCAAACCGGCGCTTTATGACAAAGAAAAGAAACATGCCAGTGGTGCGGTATTTTTTACTTCTTTGCTTTTTATGATAGGAATTCTTTTCGGCTATTTTATAATAGTCCCGCTTTCTATCGATTTTCTTACCACTTACAGCGTCAGTCCGGAAGTTGAGAATCAGATTAATATGCGATCATACATTGGTACAGTAACTTCAATAACTTTTGCTTCGGGGTTCATTTTCCTTTTGCCCATATTCTCCTTCTTTTTAAGTAAGGTTGGGATATTGACCCCAGAATTTATGAAGTCGTACCGAAGACATGCGTATGTAGTTATGTTTTTGGCTTCAGCGATTATTACCCCTCCTGATATATTCAGTCAGATAATGGTCGCAATTCCTTTGCTGTTTTTGTACGAAATCAGCATTACTATTTCGAAAATTGTGGTTAAAAAACGTGAAAAAATGCTGAATGAAATTTAATCCTGATCGAAAAGCACGTTATTTGCAACTATGATTTTAAGAGCCGAAAATATTGTTAAAAAATATCGCAAACGAACTGTTGTAAAAGGAGTTAGTTTTGAAGTAAATCAAGGTGAAATCGTTGGTTTGCTTGGTCCAAACGGTGCCGGAAAAACAACGTCATTTTATATGATTGTTGGGTTGATC
>JBBQPP010000352.1:0-4847 GCA_038217255.1 Bacteroidales bacterium
TGCGTAATACATTAAATATTCTTTAAAAGATGATAAAGCATTTGGTCCGCAGTGAAGTTTTATGTCGCCAGGTTTTGCCAAATCCATAAAATCCTGTCCTGTCCTGCCCAATCGGTAACAAGCTGTGCAAAACGAAGGAATGTAACCCATGGAAGCCACGTCGCGAATAACCTCGTCTAAAGGACGGTGATCGCCCAAACTGAATTGTCCCGAGGGATCGTCTTCAGTTTCTTCCTCATAACCGCCTGGATTTGTGCGACTACCAGCAGAGATCTGGCTAACCCCCAACGCAAATGTTTCGCGGCGCATTTTTGCCGTTTCGCGGGTTGACATGATGATTCCTGTATATGGAACAGCCAATCGCAAAATGGCTACAATTTTCCTGAAATCGATATCAGAAACGGGAAAGGGTGGGTGTGAGGCAATATCGCTGTTTGTGGCAGGTTCGAGGCGGGGAACACTGACTGTGTGCGGCCCAACACCAAATTTTTCTTCCAATTCGCTTATATGTTGCATCATTGCCAGTATTTCGAAACGGTAGTCGAAAAGCCCAAACAGTACGCCAATTCCAACGTCATCAATTCCCGCTTCCATGGCGCGGTGCAAAGCCCAGGCACGCCAGTTGTAATCGCGTTTTTTGCCTGCTAAGTGCACTTTTTCGTAGGTTTCGCGGTGATAGGTTTCCTGAAAAATCTGGTAAGTTCCAATCCCCGAATCTTTTAATAATTTGAATTCTTCGGTTTTCAATGGTGCTACATTTACATTTACACGGCGCACTTCTCCATGTTCTGTTTTAACACTATAAATGGTTTTTATTGAATCAAGAACATATTGAAACCCCTGTTTTGGATATGATTCGCCGGCAACCAGCAAAATTCGTTTTTGTCCTTGATTTATAAGGGCTTTTACCTCGCCTGCAATGTGTTGCTGCGAGAGTACGGAACGCACAATGTCCTTATTAGTCGCCCTGAATGCACAATACAAACATTCATTGGCACACAGATTTGAAATGTAAAGCGGGGCGAAAACCACAAGCCGTTTGCCATAAATGGTTTCTTTTACCTCGTTGGCTGTGTTGAACAACTCCGAAAGCATTTCGGGATCGCTGATATTAGTTAACACTGCAACGTCCTCCAGATTAAGTCCTTTCATTTCTCTTGCTTTTGCAAGCACTTCTTTTGTTCTGCCAAAATCAACAGTTTTGTTGGCTTCCAATATTTGCCAAATTTTTTGTTCGTTGATAAAATCGGCGGGAATGTTATACATGATTTTTAGTTTAAAGTTTCGAGTTCAAAGTTTAAAAATCGACTACAAATTACTTCTTTGCAAGTCCTGATTTTACTGAGATTCCTGAGATATTTCCAAGTTTTCCGGTTAAAACGCCAAGTTCATCGGTTGTTGCATCAATCACCAAAGTGATTATAGACGTATTTCCTTTGGCGTTGGGTAATCCTGTTCGTGCAAGAATTAGTTCTGCGTGTTGGCTCAGGATATCGTTTACTACTCCTGCACGTTTTTCTCTATCATCGATTATAATTCCTACAAAACCTAGTCGTTTCATTTTTTTAATTTTAGATAAATAGTATCAAGTATCAAGATAAAATGCATCAAGTATCAAGATATTTGTGCTAACTTGTTCTTTTTCATTTAAAAAATCGCTACTGAAAGATTTGGAAAGAAATAAATAGGAGGGTCAATCAACCCCAATATTCAATAATAACTAATCAATAATCATTTGACTTTTTCCCCCTAATGTCAGCAAATGCCTTCCCGCAGGATTTTCAGTTCAAATTTAAGGTTAATAGGTTTGAAATGAATGAGAAAAGTCAAATAGTTTTTATGTTTTTCAACCTAAAAATAATACCGATTATTCAGTTTGAACCTGTATTTTTGTACATAATGAGCGGATTGGATAAAATATTGGGTCAAAATAATTTCTCGGCAGAAAATCTCTCTTTTTTGTTGAGTTTAAAGGGCGATGAAAGTACTCAACTCCGCCAAAAATCAAATGAGGTTAAAATAGCAAATGTTGGCAATAAAGTATTTTTTCGCGGTTTGATTGAATTTTCAAATGGCTGCTCAAAGGATTGCTTTTATTGCGGAATCAGGAAAAGCAACGAAAAAGTGCTGCGTTACAGTGTTTTAGATAGCGAAGTTTTGAATGCTTGTCGTTTTGCCTGGGAAAAAGGTTTTGGCTCGGTGGTTTTGCAATCGGGTGAATTGTCATCAAAAGTATTTGTAAAACGGGTTGATAAGTTGGTGCAAAAAATAAAACAGCTTTCGAATAATGAACTCGGAATAACTTTAAGTTGTGGCGAGCAAACCAAAGAAACTTACAAACGCTGGTTCGAAAGTGGTGCGCACCGCTATTTGCTTCGCATTGAATCATCAAACCGTGAATTGTATTATAAAATTCATCCCGAAAACAAAGAACACTCTTTTGAAAAAAGGATTGAATCGCTATACAATTTAAAAGAAACAGGGTATCAAACGGGTACAGGCGTTATGATTGGCTTGCCATTTCAAAAGGTGGAGGATTTGGCTGCCGATTTGCTCTTTTTTAAAAAGTTGGATATAGATATGTGCGGAATGGGACCTTATGTTGAACATGAAAATACTCCTCTTTATAAATATAGAGATTTGTTGAAAAGCAAGCAGGAAAGGTTTGACCTCGCACTGAATATGATTGCAGTTTTGCGTTTACTGATGCCCGATATCAATATTGCTGCGGCCACAGCATTGGAGGCAATCGACCCGCTTGGACGTGAAAAAGCTTTGGCTGTTGGCGCAAATATCATCATGCCCAATTTAACACCGCACAAATACCTCGAAAACTATTTGTTGTACGAAAACAAACCAATCCGTGGGGAAGACAAGAATCAGGCAATAAGTGATTTGGAAAAAAGATTGAAAAATTCAGGCAATGAAATCGGCTACAATATCTGGGGCGACTCCAAGCATTTTATTAATCGTAGATCCTAACAGTTCCAAATTCTAAACTTAGGAAAGGTTGTTTTTAGTTTCGTACAGTAATGTGGAAACACCTTTCTTTCCGCTCGGTAACTACCACGCAGCGGTTTTCTTTTCTTAATTCTCCGATGGCTTCAGAGAGTAATTTGATTGCTGGTCCATCCTCCACTTCGTATCTATCTGCCAATTTAGGTTTCCTAAAAACCCGTGCATAAGTAATATCGAAAGTGGTGCCATATAAATGCGAGGAATTGGAGGAGGCATTTGTATTTGAGCGGCTAAGACGGCGTTGGCTTTCGCCCGTGCGCAAGAGCGATGTTATCTGGAAATATCTTTTTTTCATCTTTTTGTCCTCTAATTTTTCCTGAAAGCGTTCGCCAATTTCATCAAGCAAATCAGCGGCTTTAGGCGTGAGGTATGGGTGTGAATGTGTCAGTTTGTCAACTACATAGAAGCCGGAGTTTTCAATTTTTACCAAATCGCCGTCCGACACAAGTTTTTTTATTTTTTCGTTTAACTCCTTGTCCGAATTAAAACCTTTGATCCCGTTGGTTTCTGCGTATTTCAAATGGATTTTGTTCAAATCGGAATATTTATCGACGATGATTGTACCAATAACCCGTGGTTCTATCGATTCCATTTCCTCCATTTTTTCCGCTGTTGCCGGCTGGGAAAAATTAGAAAAACTGACAATTGCAATAATAGAAATTATGCTGAAAACCACAAGTTTATTCCGAACCCCTTTTTTTAGTTTATATTTTTTCCTCCCCCTTTTCATTGACTTCCTTTTTTGGTTTTAATCCAATTCTCCTTTTCCAAAATAAACCTGAAATTATTTGTTGCAAATTAAGGCTAAAAATAAGTGCTTGCTTTTGAAGCAACAGGAAGTTATAAACACAGTTTTGTTAGCTGTGAGAAAAGGGAAGAATATTATGCCTGAAAATGAGTTGCCCTATTTTCTCTACAATGTATGGTAGAAAAAAGACACGAATTGGAAAAATCTTTTTCAAGCGGCAAAACTGCGAAAAAAAGGAAAACTTTTGATTTATTTAATCGCAGAAATTTTCACAGCCCATGCCAAATCACATGGCAGGTTTTTTCTGATTTTTTCGGGTATGAATATTTTTACTCCTTTATCGGTGTTCTCCCATTTTAGGTAGCCACTAGAACCAAGCAAAGTCAGTTTTGCACTTTTTGCGGCGAAAATTCCTTTTACGGTAAAAGATTCGGGAAGGCGTTCATTGTTGGTTTTAGTGATAGCATCGCTTTGAGCGATACCATCACTCTGCTCCAAGTAAATTGCATAAACAGCTTTTGAGTCTTTTTGCTGTGTGAGGCAAATATTTTCGGTTTTGAAAGGTGCTATTGCCCGTGTTGAATAAATGGCTTCCCCGTTTACGTCAATCCATTTCCCCATTTCATCGAGCAATTTGTAGGCTGCTTCCGGCCAGGTTCCATCGGGTGCAGGACCGATATTGTAAAGTAGGTTTCCACCTTTGGCAACAATATCAATCAGCATGTGGATAGCTTGTTTTGGACTCATAAATTGTGGATTTGGAACCCATGCCCAGCCTCCTCCGGCAATAATACATGATTCCCAGGGGTAGGGGAGTTGTGTTTCAGGAACACGATTTTCAGGTGTAAGGTAATTCTGATTTGGGCCTGTAACAGCGCGGTCAACCACAATTAGACCTGGTTGTTTTTCGCGGGCTTTGGCAGCCAGTTCATCCATGCGAATATCCTGATTTACTTCACGGGTTTTGGGAAATCCGGAAACGTTGTTTATTGCAACCCTTTCATAATAGCTTTTTATTTCTTCAGGCGATTTTTTTGCAACCCAACCCCCGTCGAGCCAAAGAATATCAATTTTTCCATAA
>JBBQPP010000353.1:0-4831 GCA_038217255.1 Bacteroidales bacterium
GAGGTATAATTTGTTGCTCAATATTTTGCAGTATTTAATAAGGTTGCAAAATTTGTATAAGGTTTGATTCAATAAGTCATTCTTGTTCAGATAAAAATTTATAATTTATCATTAAAAATCTTATTTAGGGCTTGCTGAAAAACTCAATATAAGTGCAAGGAAATTGCTTGTATTTCTCGAATAACCTTGCATTTAAAGTTAAATGAAAAATTAATGGCAAAGCAAAAGCAACGCAACTGCGTTGGATTATTGTATAAATTTTCAGGGATCAGGTTATTAGTCTTGATACTTGAATCTTAATACTATTATAGAATCTTCCAACCATTTTAATTTGAATGATTATCTTTGCCGTTCAATTTAGCAAGACGTTAAAATGTTAGAAAAAATAAAAGCTTTACAAGACGAGCTTGAAAAAATAGTTGTTTCGGGCAAGGATGAAGTTGAAGAACTCAGGTTAAAATACATCAGTAAAAAAGGAAGTATCAGCCAGCTTTTTGAAGACTTTAAAAACGTGTCGCCCGATCAAAAAAAAGAAGTTGGGCAGGCAATAAACACACTCAAGAATTTTGCGCTTGAAAAAATCAATTCATTAAAAGAATCTTTTGAAAATGATGGTAACAGTGAGTCGGGTGCAGATTTGACAATGCCCGGAGAACCCATGAATTTGGGAACCCGTCACCCGCTTTCATTGGTAAAAAACGAAATAATCAACATTTTTGGCCGTCTTGGTTTTACGGTTGCCGAAGGTCCTGAAATTGAAGACGACTGGCACGTTTTTTCTGCCTTGAATTTTCCGCCGGAACACCCGGCTCGTGATATGCAGGATACATTCTTTATTGAAAAAGATCCGGATGTTTTATTGAGAACCCACACTTCGAGTGTACAAATCCGTGTGATGGAACGCACGCAGCCACCTATCCGCGCTATTTTTCCCGGACGGGTTTTTCGCAATGAAGCCATTTCTGCACGTTCACATTGTATATTCCATCAAATTGAAGGATTGTATGTTGATGAAAATGTATCATTTGCCGATTTAAAACAAACACTTTTGCAATTTGCCAAAGAACTTTTTGGCGAAGGTACTGAAATCAGGTTGCGTCCATCCTATTTTCCGTTTACCGAACCCAGTGCCGAAATGGACGTGAGTTGCTCTATTTGTGGCGGAAAGGGCTGCAATGTATGTAAATACACCGGCTGGCTCGAAATTCTTGGTTGCGGAATGGTTGACCCAAACGTACTGGAAGCCTGCAACATCGACAGTAAAAAATATACAGGTTTCGCTTTCGGAATGGGTATTGAACGTATTACAATGCTCCGCTACGGAATAAAAGATATCCGCCATTTCTTTGAAAATGATGTTCGGTTTTTAAGGCAATTTGAATCGGCAACCTAAGCATTGCAAATTCCAAAACTCAATAGACTAATCCCAGGAAGTATTGAGGGTTTTTGATTCAATCAATGTTCATAATATTTAACTTGACTATTGTCCATACCCTGCAATTTTAACCGCTGTTTTGCGTTTGAAATCCATACCTTTCTCGTTAACAATAATTTAACAAAAACCAGATAGGGATAGATTTGGGTTTTTAATGTGTATTTTTGCACCAGACTTTGTGTCTATATTAATTAAAATGAAAACAATGGAAACGAAAAAAAATCAGAATCAGATAGTCATTACGATGAATTCTGAAGACGAGAAACAAAAATTACCATTTAGTTTAATTATTCCAATGGTAGCCGGGACAATAACCGGGACAGCGTTTGTTTTATTACTGTTTATGGCAGTAAAACTTGTGTTTGGTCTTTAATTATTTCAAGTGAAGTAAAGTTTTAAAATAATATTTAATCAAAAAGTCCGCTTTAAAGCGGACTTTTTTATTTGATAACATGTGTTATTGAAATGATAATTTATTCGTGCAGTACTAATCTCTGTTTTTAAATTCTTTTAAAGCATTGCAAGATTCGACATAACTTTGCTGATAAAGTTTTTTCCTAAATACCCCACTTGTCATAACCGATAATTCCTGATTGATGTTTTCAAGTGAATTTGTAATGGTTTTCCGAAAAAGAACAACACATTTCGAACACGAGGAATCCCGCAATTCGCTTGCTTTGTTATATGCACTTTTCAGTGAGCGAATTGAATTTAAATAATCTTTTTCTATGAGATAATTATTGGCATTTAAGTACCTTTTATTAATTGCCATAAGATGTTTGTTGCATTTTTGCACTTCAAGCTGACAGCTTAACAATTCAATTTTATTTTCATTACTATCTATAAAATCAATGTCTCTATCATTTAAAGAGATTAAATTTTTCTTACCCATTTTGATCGCTTCTTAAAGTCCAGAAAGTAAAATACCAAGTTTTTTTTAAGGTTACAATAGATAAAAGAGTAATTTATATATTATTAACGTTAGTCAGTGCGTAAGTAACTTAATGGGCTGGAGATGAGCAAAGAGATAATTATTGAACACCTTAAAATGATAATTAAAGCATGCAACAATTTATTTTTCAAAAACGTTTATGATTAAATATTCAAATTTTCAAAAAACTTAAATGAGGCATTGTACTACAGCTCGTTTTTAATATCGTTTAAGACGGAACATGATTTTTCGTAACTTGAAAAATAACGCTTGTTTCCAATTAGTCCGCTTGTCAGTTTTAGTAGTTCTTCATTAATATTTTCGAGAGATTTTGTAATAGTTGAACGAAAAAGATGCGCGCAGTTTATACAGGAAGCTTCCTGTAAATCACAAGTCCTGTAAAATGCACATTTCAAAGATTCAATGGAATTAATGTAATCTTTTTCCAACTGATAACCGTAGGCTTCAACATAGCATTTATTAATTATCAAAAGGTGTTCTTTACAATTTTGAGAACTGGAATTGCAAGTCAACAGTTCAATTTTATTTTGTTTTGAGTTATACATCGAATCTAATTTTTGCATGAATTTTGTATTTTATTCATTTTCAGTTTATTATATTGCTGAAATTAATTATATTCAAAAGAATTCCTTATGATTTAATGCTATGTCCCGATGAAAAATATTCCAATCAGCAATATATTCTTTCTCAAAAATTTCATCGCATATATAAACAATTTATTTTTAATTTAAAACTGACGGTATGTTTTTATTAGTACTCAAAATAAAAAAAGAATTTTGAGCTGTTTTTTAAAATCCAAATCCATATACTTCTGTGGAAAACGGCTTTGTCTTCCCGTAAACATATTATTCTAAAATTTTTCCAACAAAATCCAATTCCTCCTGAGAAAACACAACCTTTTTCAATGTTTCCACATTGTCATCAATTTGTTTTACAGAACTGGCACCAATCAAAACTGAAGTTACGCGTTTGTCTTTCAAAACCCAGGAAAGCGCCATTTGAGCCAGTGATTGTCCGCGTTTTAAGGCAATTCCATTCAACTTCACGATTTTGTCGTGAGCCGAATCAACATGTTCTTTTGTCAGGAAAACTTCGCGGGTTGCCCGGCTTCCTTCCGGAATTCCATTCAGGTAGCGGTCGGTTAAAAGTCCCTGCGCCAGCGGCGAAAATGGGATGCAACCAATTCCCTCTTCTTCCAAAACATCAAGTAATCCCTCTTCAACCCAACGTACAAACATCGAATATTTTGGCTGGTGGATCAAACATGGGGTTCCGAGTTCTTTCAAAATCCGTGAAGCTTCTTTCGTCATGTCAGCCGGATAGTTGGAAATTCCCACATACAGCGCCTTTCCTGAACGTACAATCTGGTCGAGCGCCATCATTGTTTCCTCTAATGGTGTGTCAGGATCGGGACGGTGCGAATAGAAAATATCCACATAATCCAGGCCCATTCGTTTTAAACTTTGGTCGAGGCTTGAAATTAAATACTTGCGGCTTCCCCATTCTCCGTATGGACCGGGCCACATCAGATAACCAGCTTTGGATGAAATTATCAGTTCATCGCGATAAGCGCCAAAATCCTGTTTCATGATTTTTCCAAAGTTTTCTTCTGCCGAACCGGGAGGTGGCCCGTAGTTGTTTGCCAAATCGAAATGAGTGATACCCAAATCGAAGGCACGGTGCATCATTTCACGGCCATTTTCAAGCGTATCAATTCCGCCGAAATTGTGCCAAAATCCCAGCGAAACTGCCGGAAGTTTCAGTCCCCATTTTCCGCAACGGTTGTATTTCATTTTATCGTAGCGGTTTTCTTTTGCAATGTATGTCATAGCTTATTTATTTTTCAGAGTGATTTTCTTTCGGATAAAATTATTAAAAAATAAATTGAATCATAATCCATTTTTGCAATTTCAGGTTAAAAGGTATTACTACAGTGAAATTTAACTTAAAAAGTTACATAATGAATAAAACGGGTAACACAATGGAATAAAGGGTTCTATTATATGGCGGTTAAAGCATTACTATTATTTCTGTTTTATGGCGTATAGCTTGCTCATTGTTGCAATATAAAGAACGCCATTTGCCGCAACAGGAGTTGAATTAATGGGGCTGTCGAGATTTACTGAATGCAATATCCGCAATTCACTTCCTTCTTTCAATATCCAGAAATCACTGCCTCGTGAGCCAACAAAAATTTTACCATCGGCAACAAGTGCAGAGCTCCATGAATCCTGTTTTAAATTATGTCTCCAATATTGTTTTCCGCTTTCAGTATCATTGCAATGGAGGTTCTTTCCGCAGTCAGTAACATAAACCAGTCCGTTTGAAATGGCAGGCGTTGATGCCGAATGTTCAACCAGCGGATATGACCAGATTTCTCCGGTGGCAGTAATATTTCCGGCTTTTGTTGCATCGATACATTTTAAAAAGGCTTCCTGCTTTCC
>JBBQPP010000354.1:0-4813 GCA_038217255.1 Bacteroidales bacterium
AATACGATTGATGCTATCCGGGCAGGAGTTCAGAATGGTATACTTTTCGAGATGGCTCAAACAATTGATTTATTTAACAGAAATTATCTAAATTTACAAATCATTATGACAGGGGGTGATTCTAATTTATTTGATAAAAAATTAAATTATTCCATATTTGTACACTTTAATTTAACCCTAATTGGTTTAAACAGGATTCTGGAACACAATGCTAAAAAGAAATAATGCTCTATCAGTCGTGATGGTTCTGATTATCTGCGGATTCTCTGGCTTTGCGCAAAACAACAACACAACTTCTCCCTATTCCAGATATGGTTTAGGTGATTTACATCATTACGGATATGGTCGCACAGCAGCCATGGGAGGAGCCTCGCTCGGGAGTCGACATAGTGTTCAGATTAATTCTGCCAATCCTGCTTCCTATAATGCTAATGATAGTCTTTCATTTTTATTCGACTTCGGAATCGACGGAACGTTTTCTAATTATAAAAGTTCATCAGGTTCGTTGACTGCCAATGATATCAATTTTAGGTATTTTTCGCTCAGTTGGCCTGTCACCAAATGGTTTGGGGCAGGAATGGGGGTTCAGCCTTTTTCTGATATGGGCTATGAAGTTGCCTTTTCGGAAGCATTAACCGGAGTCGGAAATGTTTATCAAAGTTACAAAGGTGAAGGTACCACATCAAAAGCCTTTTTTGGTGCTGCGGTCAGTCCTGTAAAAGGGTTATCCGTTGGTGCAAATCTGAATTACATTTTTGGTCGACTCAATCAGAATACTGTTGTAGCTTTTGATGATCCCAATTTGTTTTATATATCAAAAACCGAAGGCACCCGCCTCCGTGATTTTACACTCACTTATGGACTTCAGTACGATTATGAACTTAAAAAGAATCAATTTTTGACTGTTGGGGTATCTTTCGAGAAACAAAATGATTTCACTGCTCTTCACAGGTTATTTAGCTCCAAATCAATTTCAATTGGTACAAGTTCGCTTTCTGATACTTTGGAATTCAGACCAGAAACGAAAGATATTATTAAACTGCCTTCAACTTTTGGAATTGGGTTGTCATACAACAAGATTGATAAACTTGAAGTTAATTTGGATTATTATCATGCCGGATGGAGCAACTCAAAAACCAAATTCGTATACAATCCGGCAGATGGATCCTACACGGTACAAACTGATGAATACCTTACAAATCAGAACAGGATTTCAGCAGGATTTGAATATATTCCTGAAGCCACGTCGATTCGGAGCTATCTGAAAAGGGTTAGATATAGGGCAGGAATTCATCAGGAGAATTCGTACTTAAAGTTGAACAATCACCAGGTTAAGGAGTTTGGCATAAGTTTTGGTGCAGGATTCCCGTTCCCGAAGTCTAAATCGTCTGCAAATTTTGCAATTGAGTTTGGAAAGAAAGGAACTACCGATAACAATCTGGTTCGAAATAATTATACAAAACTGAGTTTGTACCTTAATTTATACGATTATTGGTTCATTAAGCGGAAATTTGATTAATTGACAAAACAAAATAAAAACAATAAAGATGAAAACCCTAAAATTCAAACCAATTTTACTTGCTCTGGCCATTGCGGTGATATTCTCCTGTTCCGCCGTTGCACAGCGTGTAATAACAGGAACAGTTTACCGCGAAGGCAAACTGGCAGCAGGAGTAACAGTTGAAGGACAGCGTTCCAGAGAAACATTTAGAACCAGTTTTGATGGAAATTATGAAATTAATGTGCCCGAAAATTGCAAATACCTTAAATTTACCTTTATCGAAGATACCCGAAAACTGGATATCGAAAGTAACACCAGCAATGTAATCGATTTTAGTTTTGATGGAGAGATTCCTGTTGCTGTTGAAGCTGAGGAAAAAGGAGTTAACCTGAAATCACAAAAAGAACTTGTTGATGCCAGAGATAAAGATTATATGAGTTTATATACCCTTGAAAAGCAATTTTATGATCAAAAAGATTATAAATCAGCCATGGGACCATGGAGAAAGGAATATAAAATGTATCCAAAATCTACATTAAATGTTTATTTGCATGGTATTAGTATATATCAGGACATTATTGAAAAAACAACTGATCGTAAGCTTAAAAATCTCTACGTTGATACGTTGATGCAGGTTTATGACAAACGAATCAAATATTTCGACCAAAAAGGATTTAACCTTGGGAGACAAGGAACAGACTATATGAAATACAATCTGGATAATGAAAATTTGACCGATGATCAGAAAAAACCTATCCTAAAAAAAGGTTATAATTATGTAAGTGAATCAGTTAAGCTTCAAGGTTCTGAGTCTGAAGATATTGTTCTATTATTGCTGATGCAATCAACCCGTGGCTTGTTTGGAATGGGTGAATTAGGTAAGGAAAAGGTGATTGAGAATTACGATATTACTTCAAAAATACTGAATGAACATCTGGAAAAAGATCCTAAAAATGCGGATATCCTTAATCTTCGTGATATTGTTGACCAGATTTTTCAATCCAGTGGTGCTGCTGATTGCGAAGCATTAATTAGTATTTATACACCGAAATTTGACCAGATTGCTGCAAATATTGAAGATCTGAAAAAGATGCTCCGCATGTTGGATAGACAAAATTGTGATGCAAGTCCATTGTTTGCAAAAGCATCTGAAAAGCTTTACAGTATGGAGCCATCTGCTGAAGCTGCCTATAATATGGCCAGGTTGTTTGTGAAAGCTAATAAATTGGATAAGGCTGAAGAATACTATAAACAAGCTGTTGGTTTGGAAAAAGATCCCTTAAATCTTTCGAAATATTACATTGAACTGGGAAAATTGTTTATTTCCAAACCATCAGAGGCCAGAGGCTATGCTAAGAAAGCAATAGAAAACGATCCAAACAACGGTTCAGCATACCTTCTTTTGGCTAATGTTTACGCCTACAATAGTAAATCATATGGAGAAAACGATTTTGAGCGTTCGTTCGTATTTATGGTGGCAGTTGATTATTACAATAAAGCCAAAAAAGTTGATCCAACATTGGCGAGTGAATGCAACGACAGAATTTCAGATTTTTCAAAATATTTTCCATCAAAAGAAGACATTTTCTTTAATGGTTTAACCGTGGGACAATCATACAACGTTGGAGGTTGGATTGGTGAAACAACTACAATCCGCGAAAAAAGATAATAAGGACACTAATAGTTGAATTTCTGAAAGCATTGCATTTCCTTTAAAGAGATGCAATGCTTTTCTTTTAGTTCTATTTTATTTATAGCTTTATCCTTTCAATTTTACACAACGGAAAGTAGAATTTAACTTAGAGCATATTTTGGTAAAACACCATAATTAATGGGTTGGATAGTAAAAATATTAAGAATTTGCAAAAGTTTCGGATTCGATAGTAACCGAATAATCATCTACTTATTTTTGGGCTTTTTGCCCACACTTATTTTTGTTTCGTGTGAAAACGAAATTGCTAAAATCAAAGAAATATCGGATGCGGAAGATCCACCAAGTGTTACTGCAGAGGGTTATACCAGATTTTTCTCCGATTCAACAGTCATGCTGTATAGGCTACAGACCCCTGAATTTATCAGGCACGATAATGAGAAGGAGCCCTACACCGAATTTCCACTTGGTGTTAAAATTGAAAAATATGATGCCAACATGAATATTATTTCGAGTATCACTGCACTTTATGCCAAACAGTATGATTCGGATGAGCGATGGGAAGCCAAAAATAATGTTGTAGCAGTTAATTTAAGAGGCGACACACTAAAAACTGAATATCTGGTTTGGGATACAAAAAAAGAGAAAATATATTCCGATCAGTTTGTGAAAATAATCAGGAAAGATCAAATAATTTCAGGTGTAGGATTTGAATCTAATCAGGACTTTTCTTCCTATCACATCAAAAATCCTACTGGTCATGTATATGTAAATGTAGGGGAATAAAGAAAGTTAATATGAGTTTAATTTTGGTCATATTTATTACCGTTTTATTTTCTGCTTTTTTCTCCGGAATGGAAATTGCTTTTATTTCAGCCAACAGGCTTAGATTGGAACTCGATAAAAAGCAAAACATAGTTTTTTCAAGTTTAATCACTTTATATACTCAAAACCCCGGACAATTTATTGCGACCATGCTGGTTGGCAATAATCTGGCTTTGGTTATTTATGGTATTGCTTTCGCGAATTTACTGGAGCCAATGTTGATTGTATATTTGCATTCTAATTCGCTGGTATTATTGGCACAAACCATTATTTCCACTTTAATAATTTTGGCCACTGCTGAATATTTGCCGAAGATGCTTTTTCGCATTAATCCAAATAAAATACTTAAGATCTTTACAGTTCCAATTGCCTTCTTTTATTTCATTTTCTATCCGATAACAAAAGTTGCAATGTGGATTTCACTTTTTGTATTAAAAGTTTTTCTTCACGAAAAGATAAAGGACGTAAACGAGAAGGTTGTGTTTAGCCGCATCGATCTCGATCATTTTGTGAATGAACCGGAAAACAGCAATTCCAATCAATCGGGACAGGAAATTGATAATGAAGTTAAACTTTTTCGAAATGCACTGGATTTTTCTAAAGTTAAACTTCGTGAGATCATTGTACCGCGAACCGAAATCGTGGCTTTGGATATTGAATCAACCGTTGAGGAACTTCAACAGAAGTTTATTGAGACGGGCTATTCCCGTATCTTATTTTACTCCGGAAACATCGATAACATTGTTGGTTTTATACATCACTCGGTCATATTTACAAAACCAGATTCAATAAAATCCAATCTCCGGAAGGTTTTAATTGTTCCTGAAACGATGTCG
>JBBQPP010000355.1:0-4805 GCA_038217255.1 Bacteroidales bacterium
TGCCAATAGCAATCATACTGTTTTTTACAGCGTGGTTAATTCTGTACCTGATGTACAAGCCTAAAAACAGATGGGAAAACATTATGATACACGATTTTAAAAGTGAATATAAACTATTAGGGAAGGCAAAACCAGAGGAGAAAGTAGTTTTTATATTGTTTTTACTGCTTGTTTTCTTTTGGATTTTCAGATCTGAAATTGTTATTCAGTCGTTTGTGATTCCGGGTTGGGATAATTTATTTGAGCACCCGGGGTTTATAAATGACGGAACGGTGGCAATATTTTTTGGGATATTGCTGTTTATGATTCCTTCAAAAACAAAAAAAGGAGAAAAGTTAATGAATTGGGAAACTGCCGGAAAAATACCCTGGGGTATAGTTTTACTTTTTGGTGGGGGATTTGCTTTGGCTCAAGGATTTGTGGATTCAGGGTTATCTGCATGGTTTGGCGAAAAAATGGCTGGACTGGCAAACGTTGAACCAATGGTATTGACATTGGCAAATGCCTCACTCATTTCAGTTCTCACCGAACTTACTTCAAATGTGGCAACTACCGAAATGATTTTGCCAATTTTAGCCGGGTTATCTGTAACAATAAAACTAAACCCATTGTTACTGATGATTCCTGCAACTCTGGCTTCATCCCTGGCATTTATGCTTCCTGTTGCTACACCTCCAAATGCTATCATATTTGGCACCAACCGTATTCTGGTTAAAGACATGGTAAAGACGGGAATTCTTCTAAATCTTACAGGAATTGTAATAATAACGCTTGTTATGTATTACTGGGGTACATTTGTTTTTGGTATCGATGTTAACATCTTTCCAGATTGGGCACAAGGTGTTAAATAGTAAACCCTATGAAATAATGGAAAAATCTAATAGGAATAACGAAGAGAAATATAAATTTCTTTACGAAAACACGCCTCTATGTTTTCAATAATTAAACGAAGATGGAAGTTTTAAAGATGTAAATCCTACCTGGCTTCGCACCCTGGGTTATAATTCAGATGAAGTTATTGGAAATAATTTTAAAGATTTCCTTCACACTCATTGGAAAGCCCAATTTGAAGAAAATTTCAAGAAATTTAAAAAACGTGGATATATAAAGGATGTTGAGTTCAAGATTCGACATAAAAATGGAAATTATCTTGATGTTGCTTTCGAAGGATATATTGGCTATAAACCCGATGGCAGTTTTGAACAAACCTATTGTATATTTCAGGATATAACAGAACGAAAAAGGGTACAAATTGAACTGGAGAAAATTTCGAGTACTTTACAACTTGCCGAAGAGATTTCATTAGTGGGAAGTTGGGACTGGAATATTAAAACAAATTAAAGGCTGCTGAGAAAATTGCCCATGTTGGGAATTACGAAATCGATATAAATACAGGAAAAGCTATTTGGTCGGAAGAAACATTTCGGATTTTTGGATTGGAATATAAAAAAGGGAAAGAACTAACGTCTAATGAATATGGCAATCTGGTTCATCCTGATGATAGTTTAATGCTATACCAACTTTTCGAGGAGTGTATTTCAGAAGTAAAAACCTTTAATCTGGTTTACCGGATAATAAAAGGCGACAACGAAATTAGGTATGTACATAACATTGGAGAACTTGAATTAAAAGGAAGTGGCGTTCCCTTAAAAATGTTTGGCACTGTACAGGATATTACCGAACAGGTTCTTTCAGAACAAAAATTACACGAAAGTGAAGAGCGCTTTGATTTGGCGATGAAAGCTTCAAATGATGGAATCTTTGATTGGAATCTTGTTACGAACGAAATATTTTATTCGCCAAAATGGAAAAGTATTATAGGTTACAAAGATCATGAATTGCCTAACGATTTTTCTATTTGGGAAACCAATACTGACCATGAGGATGTGAAAAGATCCTGGGAAATGCAGCAGGAATTGATATCAAAAAAACGGGATCGTTTTGTGATGGAATTTAAAATGAAACACAAAGACGGACATTGTGTCGATATTCTTTCGCGCGCAGATGCGGTGTTCGATGAAAGTGGTAAGGCGATTCGAATAGTTGGTACACATCAGGATATTTCTGAACGCAAGCAATTTGAAGCTGAACTCGTAAAAGCTAAACAAAAAGCGGAAGAAAGCGATCGCTTAAAATCTGCATTTCTTGCCAATATGAGCCACGAAATCCGAACTCCGATGAATGGGATATTAGGTTTTACAAGTCTTTTGCAAGAACCGGGATTAACGGGTGATAAACAGCAATCATACATACAAATTATTCAAAAGAGTGGTGACCGCATGTTAAATACGGTAAACGATATTATAGAAATCTCAAAAATTGAAACAGGTCAGGTTAGTGTTTCCTTAAAGGAAGTTAATGTGTTTACACAATTGAACTTTATCTTCAATTTTTTTAAGCCTGAAGTTGAAAAGAAAGGGATGCGGATTGTTCTTAATAACACTTTGCAAATGCATGAATCCGTTATTTTGACAGATAAATTAAAATTGGATTCTATTCTTACCAATCTTGTTAAAAATGCCATAAAATTTTCAAAAAAAGGAACGATTAAAATAAGTTGCGAAAGGAAAGTTGATTTCTTGGAATTTGCTGTAAATGATATGGGAATTGGTATTCCTGAAAACAGGCTGCAAGAAATTTTTGACCGTTTTGTTCAGTCCGACATTGAAGATAAACACGTGCATGAAGGTTCAGGCTTAGGATTGGCCATTGTTAAATCTTATATTGAAATGTTGGGCGGTAAAATCTGGGTGGAATCGGAAGTTGAAAAAGGAAGTACTTTTTATTTTACTATTGCCTACATTCCTTTAAAAAGTGAAGAGAGAATAGCTCCACAGCGAATAAATGAAAATAATGTCAAGTTCGAAAAAGAAATGCTTGTTTTGGTTGCAGATGACGATGATGTGAGTTTTTTACTCATTCAAAGTATGCTTGCGAATGAGAAATTCAAACTCATTCAGGCAAAAAACGGTGTAGAAGTTATTAAAACGGTTAAGAATACTCCAAAAATTGATATTATTTTAATGGATATTAAAATGCCAGTAATGGGGGGACTGGAAGCCACTAAAAGAATTAGAGAGTTTAATAAAACAATTCCGATCATTGCACAAACTGCTTATGCACTTGAAAGTGACAGGGACAAATCGCTTAAAGCAGGCTGTAACGATTATATTTCGAAGCCTATTAATAGAAAAGTGTTTGTCGATAAAATTTTTAAATACATCAAGAAATAGTAGTCGTTCAAAATTCAACTATCAATAACGGATTTAAAAAATGATACGCTGTTGCAGAGTCATTTTAATAAATTAGATATATCGAAAATTAACCAACAAATTAAGAGAGAATCCTTAAATCCAAAATCTGATAATTTCTAAATGATAGTTTTTTCACCAATAAGAATTGGAATTTGTTTTCTGAAACTCTCAATCCTTTAAAATAAATTTAATAAGTTTAGCCCCCACTTTTAAAATTTATAGGAAACTAAAATATTAATACAATGAGTACTAATCGCAGATCGTTTTTAAAGAATATAGGATTGGGCGCTGGCGTCATTGCTACAACACCTTTAATGGCTTCAACAAGCCCCGCAGAGAAAGAAAAATTTAAGGAAACAAGAAAGTCGGCTGAACGTAGCCCGGTAATGAGTTTTAATATGTGTGGTTATGCTGCACCAAAACTCGACAAAGTGCGGATAGGATTCGTTGGTATTGGCGATCGTGGTTCGGATGCAGTTGAGCGGATGACTTTTATTGATGGAGTTGAAATTGTTGCTCTTTGTGACATTCGTCAGGCGGCAGTTGACGGGGCGCAGGCAATTTTGGCCAAAGCCGGTTTGCCAAAAGCAAAAGAGTTTGTGGGCAACGATTTCACTTTTAAGGATCTATGCAACAGCGGTTTGTGTGACCTGGTTTATACTGCAACTCCCTGGGAATGGCATGTTCCGGTTGCATTGGCAGCTATGGAAGGAGGTTGCCATACTGCCGTTGAAGTTTCAACAGCAAAAACAATGGATGAATGTTGGGCGATTGTTGAAACATCAGAACGTACCAGGAAACATTGTGTAATCCTTGAAAATTGTTGCTACGACTTCTTTGAATTATTGACGCTGAATATGGTTCGTCAGGGGGCTTTTGGTGATTTAATTCATGGCGAAGGTGCCTATATTCACAACCTTGATTACTGGCATTTTAATAAACCAAAAGACAATGAAATGACAGATGGAGCTTACACGAAAATGTGGCGCTTGCACGAAAACAAACGAAAAGCCAACGTTTATCCAACTCATGGTTTAGGCCCAATTTGTCAGGCCATGAATATCAATCGTGGTGATAAAATGGATTACCTGACTGCAATGATGGGGAACGATTTTACTTTAAAAAAGCGCATTGCCGAAAAAGCAAAAGAAGACCCGTTTTTCGAACAATTTGTGGGTTGGGATATGCGCGGAAATATGGACATGCAAATGATTCGCACAAACAAGGGACGAACGATTTTGATTCAACACGATATTTCTTCACCACGTCCATATTCAAGGATTCATCAATTAAGCGGCACCTTAGCATTTGCACAGAAATATCCGCTTGAACAAATTGCATTTGGACATGATGTTGCAGATGAAGCAAAAATGAAGGAACTGCAGGAAAAATATCAACCCGAAATTGTAAAACGGATTGGTGAGATGGCCAAGCAGGTTGGCGGTCATGGTGGAATGGATTTTATGATGGACTGGCGTTTAATTGATTGCCTGCGCAACGGTTTACCAATGGACATGGACGTTTATGATGCCGCTGCCTGGAGCAGTATCA
>JBBQPP010000356.1:0-4804 GCA_038217255.1 Bacteroidales bacterium
TCATTCTGGAAAAGTCACAAAAACGTCAAAGCGGCTATAACCCTTTAATTTAAACCCATTTCGTCCATTATTTACATACATTGGTATGTGCTGGCGTTTTTATTCAAATATTCTTTTCTTAAATAATTCTTTCATCTTTCCGAAATCTTGTTTGGGCTTTCTGCAAATATAAATCCGTTGAAAGAGTTCTTCTTCATTGTCCGCATATGGATTATAAATTGATTTGACCAATGTCACTTTTTCAAAGTAGGGTTTAAAAAAATCCCCAACCTGATAACTCAATGCGATAACTGTATTGGGCATTTTTCCTTTGGGTGTCCAACTGTAAAAACTTCCGTGATAGGAAAATGCTTTGGGTAAATTGTATGATGCTCCAAAAAAACTCACTGCTCCTGCCTGTCCATAATGTTTTCCCCAAATTAAGGAATTCTTTTTTTCATTTTTGGGTAAACTGTCGTAAACCGATTTTAATGCTTGCATCGTTGTTTTCCATTTGTCTTGTGTATAATATTCATCATATTTCACTCCGAATTCGCCTCCTTTGATGTCTTTTTCTTCGTGTGGATATACTTTTTCAAGATAACGATTAAAACTATATACAGGCATCCCGAAAGGAATAAGCACTGCACCAAAAAACATCAAAACTGAAATAGGGTAAAGTATCCATTTTCTTTTGGGCAGTACCATTTGTTCCCAAAATAGTGCTCCAAATGGCAAGAGTGTTAATAAAATCGGGAAGAAATAATAGGCCTTACCATTTTTGTATATGAGTAATAAAAAAGATAACAAAATAGCGATTGACAGTACTCGAACCAGGACGATGCCTTTTGATTTGAGAAGGTAAAAAAATGCAGGAATTACCAATAGCAATGACACTATTGGGTTAACAGCAATTAATAAATTTGTCAAATTTTCAACCCTGCTTATTTTATTTAATTGTGTTTCATAAAGTCTGTCTGTCATTTGTAGCAATGGGAAATCATTCAAGTATTGCCAAATGATATTTGGTGCAATACATAAAAGAAACACAATAACATTTATCCAAAATTTGTGTTTTATTAATGCTATTCTTGTTCTTTTGAATATCAGTAAAGTAGAAAGTCCAAAAAGAAAAAAGATGCTGTCATATTTGGTCAAAAATCCAAGAATGCAAAATAATGTAAGGTACCACAAGAATTTTTTATTGAGATATTTTACAAATCGTACCAGTTGATAAAAACCTATAACCCAGAACAATTGGCTAAAAACCACAGGTTGAAAAAGTTGTTGCGAACGTCCAAAACCTGGTGCAATAATAATAGCCAACAGCACAAAAAACACCGCTATGTTCTTTCCACCTAATTCAATGGTTGTTTTTGCCAGGTATATAATAATAAGAATTGATGCGGCGTGAGAAAAAATATGGTGAATAAATACTGACTTGGAATGAAATAAATTTTGGATAAATGCAATGACAGCAATAAAAGGTGGAAATTCCATATAGCCAAACGCAAGGTGTTTTCCTGTTTCAATATGTAACAACTCATCTCCCTGAAAACCTGAATGACTGTCTGCTATTAGATGTAAGATTAGTTTTATAATACAAAAAAATAAAATTGTCAATTTGGTGTGTCTATTCATTCATTTGGTTTTTTGCGCAACCTGTATTATTAACAATGTTGTATTCATTTATTACATTCCATTTTCTGCCGTTTTTTGCTCTGTTAAAGTGATTTTATTGAAAAAAAATTCGCACAGAAATTTTTGTTTTTCAATTTCCGCAAATATTTTATCGGTACAGGTCGAATTCCTTGGATGCATTAAAGTTATGTGTGGAAATTGTTCTTTAATCAGTCCCGTTTGTCCCAAAATAGTTTTTCTTAATTCCCTAAACTCAATATTTTCATTTGATTCTTCAATGAATAAAGTCAATTGTTTTCTAATTTCGTTCATTTTTTGTCAAAATGTTGCACAGCGGTCTTCGTAAAAACGCACAAGCCTTTGAATATAGCCCTTTCCCGCTGGCTATTTTTTTTAACATTGTTATTATGTGCTGGCGTTTTCGTGCTGTTAGTTTCCTTTTTCAAACTCTTCCATTTCTCTGTAGAATTCGATGGCTTTTCCTACTGACTTTCCTCCCGAACCTACAATTAAATTTCTAAACCATTTTTTATTTAAGTTTTCGGGTTTATGGTTTTTATACAACCAAAAAGAAAAGTAAATAAAACTACTTGTTAGGATTATTTGAAAGATAATGTAGGGTAATCCTACGTCTTGTGGAAACCAATTGTCACTCAAATAAAATGTTGTAAAAAAGGGGAATTGTAAACACATAATTTTGGCGTGGTTAATTATGGAAAGTTGAAGCTTTGATAATCGTTTCTGAATTTCCATCACGCTCCCATCGTAATTGATATTTTTTGTCCAGACAAGATGTTTGATATAGTCTGCAAAGCCTTTTATATTTATTAAAGCGATTGCCGACATTGAAACAATAAAGTAATTACTTGCGGAAGAATAATTTGAAATGGCATAAAACAAGGCGTAACCCAAAATGAGAAGATAAAATACAAAAGCGATAATTCCAGTCGTTGTTAATTTAACCAAGCCTTGTAAAGATGATTCTGCTTTTCTGCCAATAGCCTCTTTTAAGAGTCGCTTATTAATCGCCAATGTTTTTTCTATTTTGGCATTTTGTTCTTTCCAAATATTGATAAGTTCTGTATTTTCCATTTTATTGATTTTTAAGTTGAGTGAATTCCTTATTTAGTTTGCTTTTAATTCTGCCGATTTTTGTTGCTACATTGGTTTCTGTAATTCCCATGATTTCTGAAATTTCTTTGTAATTTTTTTCTTCGAGATATAGCAACATTAGAGCTTTGTTCAAATCATTTAATTCTGAAATTATCTTGTTTAGTATTCCCAGATTGGTTTCTTTTTCATCGGATATTTCCGTTTCAGCAAAATTGAAAATATCTGGTGTAAGCGAATGTGAAATTCGTATTCTGCTGTTCTCTTTTCTATAGAAAGAGATAGCCACGTTCAAAGAAATTCGGTACATCCAGGTTGAGTACTTGAATTTTTCGTTGCAGTTGTCAAATGATTTCCACAATTGCATAATAATTTCCTGAATGAGGTCTTTTCTATCTTCAATGTTGCGACAATATGAGTTCGCCACTTTATAAAGAATGCCTTTATTGCTCTCAAGAGCAACAAGAAAATTGTCTGTTCTATCTTTGTCCATCATTCGGTTTGAGTGATTGAAAACCTAACTGTAATGCGTAGGTTGTACTATCTGTTTCTTGCGATGTTTTTGGTTTCACATTATAAATGTTTTTAGTTACTTTAATGCTACAACCTGCTGAGAGTATTGTAAATGCTATAACGGCTACAATGAGTAATCTGATATTTTTGTGTTTCATTATGGTTAGAATTTATTAAGAAATATTCGTCTTTTCTTAATTATTCGCATGAGGCTTCCAAAAATCACAGTTTTTGAAAAAAATTTTATCAGAAAAGAATTTGGCTTAAACTTTTAATGCGTTTTAGTGAAAAAGTTTAGGGTTGTTACTTTAGTTTTTTTTCGCTTGCCATAACGTAATTGAAATCCAAAACATTGGGTTATTTTGTTATTATAAGGTTGGGTTATTTCGCCCTTTTGAGTGTTTAACCCAACTTCCGGGCTTTCAATATTTATTTTCTGTGGAAAATAAATTTGAGGCAAACGGATCATTTTTGGTTTGTTGATGCGGTTCTAAAAGTAGAAAGAAAGAATACTGTAAACAAGAAATAGGGGGGAAATAGTTCCGGGTACCGGGTTCAAAGTTCAGAGTTCAGAGTTCAGAGTTCAGAGTTTAAAGTTCAGAGTTCAGCATCCTGAAATTTATCGTCAGTTATTGAAGGCACCTTGGTAGCTGTCCCCTTTTTTGTCGTGCAGTTTGTTCGTAATGTATATCTATAAAATCAATTCAAACAAAGAGTATTCTTTGAGAATTACATTCATATGCAGTAAGTCGTCCAAAATCTTCTACATCTTTATATACACAGCCAGTATCAATATTAATTACATTAAGTTTAGAAAGAACTCCTTCTTCACATTTAGAAAAACTTATAGAATTATGACCATGAATAATTGTCTTATTTGCTAATATAGGGTTTGTGTAGGATTCTTTGCATTTCCACAGCATTGAATAATACTCTGTAAAAGGATTAAGCACATTGTCATTAAAACCGGCATGTACAAAAAGGGTTTCTTCAAATGAGTAATAATATATCAAGTCTTTAAAGAACTTAATATACTTTGATTCAATATCTTTCAAAGAACTAATTTCAAAACTTTTCAATGTTTCATTAGCACCGTTTTGAATCCATATTGAAGTATTCTTTTCGTTTTCATAAGCACCGAGTAGCATGTCTTCATGATTTCCCATTAGTGGAATAACATCAAAACCCTTCTTTTGTAATTCAATTATATAATCTACAACTTCTTTACTTTTATCACCTCTGTCAATGTAATCTCCGAGCAGAATAAGTTTGTCATTTTTTTGAAGTTGGATTTTATTTTCCACCAATTCTTTTAATGAATCGAAACATCCGTGAATATCTCCAATTGCAAAAAGTCTTCTATTCATAACTCAAATGTTTGAATGAAGCTTGAAGGTAGGGAAATTTCGCGCTTTTGCAAATTTTGGTATGTGGGTCAGCCAATGTGATATACAAAAATGCTCTATGTGCAACTGCCGTTCTACATTAGCCCAACTTTTTATGTTAATTCACAATATTAACCATCGGTTTTACTTTTGTACCAATCAGTTCAATGGCTTTT
>JBBQPP010000357.1:0-4790 GCA_038217255.1 Bacteroidales bacterium
CACGGAGAGAAATTCCGGGAGAAACTCTTGACCAATGTCGCGAAGTCGTAAAACTTGCATTGGATGCAGGAATCAACCATATTGAAACTGCCTGGGGATATAAAAAAAGTGAAACTGTGTATGGCAGGGTTTTAAATGAAGAGCTGAAAATCCCCCGCAATTCTTATCATTTAATGACGAAAGGACACTTTTTTAGTGCAGACGAAATGAGAGAAAAAGTTGAACTTCAGCTAAAAGATTTGCAAACTGATTATCTCGACTTTTATGGTTGGCACGGAATGAATAACGATGAACTTCAGCAGCAGGCGTGCAAAACCGGTGGCCCGGTTGAAGAATTGCTAAAAATGAAGGAAGAAGGCATGATAAAACATGTTGGATTTAGTACACATGCTCCTTTGCATACAATTATAAATACCATTGAGACAGGGTTATTTGAATTTGTAAACCTGCATTATTACTATTTCAACCAGCGTAATGAAAAAGCTGTTGCTGCGGCACATAAACGTGATATGGGCGTTTTTATCATTTCTCCAAACGATAAAGGCGGACAACTTTTCAAAGCGCCTAAAAAAGTAAAAGATGCAACAAAACCCTTAACTCCAATTCAATGGAATACAAGGTTCAACCTGCAAAAAGAATCAATCCACACACTTACTTTCGGATTAACGGAAGCATCTCAATTCGACGAAATGAAAGGTATTTTTCCATCAAAATGGACTGAACAGGAACAAAATATCAAACTTAAATTAGATGGATTTTTGAAAGACGATCCCTATTCAGGATATGATGGATTTGAACTTGCAAACGATCCTTCCGGCATTAATATCCCTGAAATTTTAAGATTACGCAAATTGTGGAAGTGTTACGATATGAGCGATTTTGGGAAATACCGCTACAAAACTTTTGAAGACAGAAACCACTGGTTGCCAGGTGAACAGGCTTTTAAAGAAAATCTCGAAAAAATTGATCTTGCAAAAGTGCCTGGAGAAATTCCATTGAAAAAAATACTTGCAGAGGCTCACAACGAATTTTATATTCCGCTGTACAAAAGGCAGATATACAGATTCATCAGCGATGTTAAAACTAAAGGGAAAATCATTTTGCAAGGAAAGTAATAGCCGTCCATTTAAATTAGGATATAAATTTGATACTTTAATCTTTGAATTAAAGGCAATTTTTCATCAAAATTTTACTACTTTCACGCCAGTTTAAACCAAAAAAAAATCTAAATCAGTTTATCATGAAATTATCACAAAAATTATTTAAAGGAATTTTATCTATTTCAGTTTTTATCCTGGTTTTCGCAATCAGCTCAACTCTTTCGGCACGCGATTATTACCAGATAAAAGTCTATACAATTAAAAACGCCGATCAGGAATCGCGCATCGACAATTATTTGAAAAACGCATACATTCCTGCAATGCACCGTGCCGGTGTTAAAACCGTTGGAGTTTTCAAACCTAAAGCAGACGACCCTGCCGTTGGTACAAAGATTTTTGTTTTAGTACCGTTGAAAGAAATGTCGCAAATTGAAAAAATTGAAACAGCTCTTTCCAAAGATAAAGCATATCAAACCACTGCTAAAGGCTATATTGACGCGGCTTTCGATAATCCACCGTACGAACGGATTGAATCGATATTGTTAAAGGCTTTTGCTAAACAACCCGATTTGTTTGTACCGAAATTTACAACTCCAAAAAGCGAACAAATATTTGAGTTGCGCAGTTACCAAAGTGCTACCGAGAAAATACACCTCAAAAAAGTGGAGATGTTTAACGAGGGTGGAGAAACCGGAATCTTTAAAAGTATTGGTGCAAATGCAGTGTTTTACGGTGATGTGATTTCGGGAAGTGTAATGCCAAATTTGATGTATCTCACCAGTTATTCCGATATGCAATCAAACCTTGATCATTGGGCAGCTTTTCGCGATCACCCCGACTGGAAAAGACTTTCTGGTATGGAAGAATATAAAAATACCGTTTCGCATATCGATAAATACATGATGCACCCAACGGATTATTCGGATATTTAACAATCTTTTGTTTGAGTTTCACTCTGCTTCCCGGTCGAATGCAGGTGATATTGCGAGAATAAGAAAGTATTCAAATCGTAACAGTTTTCTTGAATACTTTCTTATTTTTTTTTGATATTATTTTTCTCTGGTAAAATTGCTTCCAGTTTTTCTGATTCCTATTTTTGAAGAATGACCAAAATTCAAAACAAACAACATTTTTTAGAAAAATGCAACTGGTGTGTTAATATTGACCCAAAATTAAAACCCGTAATTTCACGGTTTGGTTATCCTCCATTCTGGCATCGTGAACCAAATTTTGCCACTTTGATACTTACTGTATTGGAACAACAGGTATCACTTGCTTCGGCAAAATCATCCTACAATAAACTTGTTGAAAGAATAGGATTGGTAACACCTGAAAATTTTTTAACCCTGAATGATGACGAATTGAAGGCCTGTTATTTTAGCCGGCAAAAAGTCAGTTATACAAAAAATCTTGCCGGTGAAATCATATCTGGTAAGCTTGATTTGAATGAATTGAATAATTTAACGAAAATTGAAATCAGATCGACCCTGATAAAATTGAAAGGATTTGGCAATTGGACTATTGATATGTACCTGTTAATGAGCCTTCATTTTGCTGATATTTTTCCGCCAGGCGATTTGGCAACTATAAAATCTGTGGTTGAACTTGAACTTGTTCCTTCTTCATTTTCAAAAGAAGAAATCGTTAACTTTATAAAAAAATTTAGTCCATATCAATCGGTTGCAACCTATATTTTGTGGCACAGTTATATTGAAAAGAGGAATTTGAAACTTGAATAAACGTCAACAAAATGCTAATTGACAATAAAATCGAAAAAACATTTAGCGGTCCGCTGGTTATAATGGGAGCAACATTTTTTGTTGTTGCTGTAATCCTTACAGTAACCTATTACTGGTTTTTTGGAATTGCAAGCTTTGTATTAGCGGCATTTCTTTTATTCACCTATTCTGGAATCGAAATTGACACTGAAAAACGAATGATAAAACCATATTATATGGTTTTTGGATTTTTGAGAAGGGGAAAATGGGAATCTCTCGAAAAATACAAAGGCCTAACACTTGTGCCGATGCGTAAAGTTTACAATACTTTCAGCCGTTCAAACCGGACAAATACATCAGTGAAAAGCGATTTTAGGGTTTATTTGGTAAATAAGTCAAAAAAGCCTGCTTTTCCATTAAAAAGCTGCAAAAGCCGGGAAGCTGCCCAAAATAGTATGGATGAATTTTCGATTTGGTTAAAAATGCCGGTTTTTACAGTGAAAAGACATTAAGCAATTGTTATAAAATATTGCATTTTAGAGTTCCGGAATCAAAATCACACAGTTTCAAAACAATTTTATTTAAATCGCACGTTTATTTTCAAGAATGAACACTAAAGTAAAGCCATGAAACAATTTTTTATCGTTACCCTACTTTCTATTGTAACCATCACTTCTTTCGGCCAATCCAAAACAAAGGGTAAAGTAAAACGCAAGTACCGTGATGTGGAACAGGTGTCACAACAATTACCCGTTGTTTTTTTGCGCGGATCGGTTTACGATGAAGATGAAATCCCTGTTGCCGGGGCAAATGTTACTATCGATGGAATTATAAAAGGTGTAAATACGAATGAGGTTGGCGAATTCATAATTGAAAACATAGTTACAGGGAAGGCTCGCATCAGGGTTTCGTTTGTAGGTTATGAAACCAAAACAACCGATTTGGAAATCCGAAATGGTCAAAATTACAAGGATATTATGCTCACTAAAGCCAATATCCATCTTGAACCAATTACGGTAAACCCACAAAAACGTGAACAGCAAATACTTGATGTTCCGGCAGCCATTTCAGTTGTAACTTCAAACACTATGGAACGTTTGAATATTACTGAATTAGCCCCTCTTAGTGAATTTGTGCCCGGTTTATATATTCGCGAACAGGGCGCCAACCGGCCAAGTTTTGTTATTCGCGGTTTAACAAGTGAGCAATTAAGTGCAAGTTCACAGCCACGTGTTTCGGTTTACAATAACAGTGTCCCGATTAATAGGGCAAGTTTGGCAGCGATTGAACTATTTGATATGGAACGTGTGGAGGTTTTAAAGGGCCCTCAAAATTCACTTTTTGGAAGAGGTGCACAAGCAGGGGCAGTTCATTTTGTCAGTAAAATGCCAACTAATACAACAGACGGGACTGTAACTGCCGGATATGGGAGTTACAACCAAAAAGAATTTCGGGCTACAGTAAATGTCCCTTTAATTGAAGACAAACTTTTTGTACGGGCAGCAGGTATTTATGATGCCCGTGATGGTTATGTTGAAAATACTTTTGGTGGGACACTGAATGGGAAAAATACTGTGGCAGGGCGATTTTCTGCTCGTTATGTTCCACAATGGAACCATAAAATCGACTTGGTTTTAAATTACCAGAAAGACGATTCACCAGGAATTGCATTTATGAGCAAACAGTTTCCTAATACAAATGGTGTAACTGATGTTTTTAGTGGAGTTGCGTCATTGGAACAAGGCGAAAATCTGGGCACTGGCAAGGATTTCTTTGATGCTACCTTAAATTACAAATATTATATCAACGAAAATACGTCTTGGTCATCAATCACTTCATACCGAAAAGGCAACTCAAATGCACGGTGGGATGGCGATGGCACTGCTTCTGCAGCAATTGACATGGCAGAAACTGAGGGAGCCGACCAATTTTACCAGGAAATCAGAGGAAATTTTTCTCAAAACAGCAGATT
>JBBQPP010000358.1:0-4787 GCA_038217255.1 Bacteroidales bacterium
GTATTGGAATTAGATTTACAAAAGAGGCTTTTACTTCGCAACTTTTACAACATTTTCGCAAGCCGCTGGTTTCAACATCTGCAAATATCAGCGGAGAGAAATCACCCGCATTTTTTGATGAGATTTCAGAAGAGATTAAAACCCAAGTGGATTATATTGTTGAATTCCGTCAAAATGATACTACCCCAGCCCAACCTTCAAGTATTATTAAACTTGGCTCGGGCGGACGGATTGATATCATCAGAAAATAAAAAAAGCTGCCCCTTTAACTAGAACAGCTTTTCAAATAGTTTCAAATAAAATATTATTTCTTTTCCTTCAGAATATCACGGATTTCTGATAACAATACTTCTTCTTTTGTTGGAGCTGGCGGTGCTGCAGGTGCTGCTTCTTCTTTCTTTTTCATGCTATTCATGGCTTTAATCATCATGAAAATAGCCATTGCAACAATTAGAAAATCGACTGTAACCTGAATGAAGTTTCCATAATTAATAGAAACTGCTGCCGTTGTTACCGCACCGGCTGCATCTAATACAGGTTCTTTAAGAATAAATTTCAAATCGGTAAAAGATACCCCACCCATTAGTAAGCCAATAGGTGGCATTATAATATCGGCTACAAGTGATGCAATTATTTTTCCAAATGCACCACCAATAATTACCGCGACTGCTAGATCGACCACATTGCCCTTCATGGCAAAAGCTTTGAATTCTTTTAACATACTCATGACATTGATTTTATTAAGTTAAATTTTGAAAAAAGAAAGTTATAAAAATATATTCAATAATGAACAAAGGCAAAATAAAAAAGCCGATGAAATATTTCATCGGCTTTTTCTAAAATCAAAGGTTTTTATCGTTCTTTAACTTTTCCTGAACCTGCAATTGAGGATTCGATTGCAGGGTTTCCACTGTAATAAACATTGCCTGAACCAGCGATTCGTGCTTTTATTGACCCGTTGGAAAGTATCGAACTATTGCCTGAACCAGAAATTTGAACGTCAACATTTTTTGCTTCGAACCCGCTTGCATCAATATTTCCGGAGCCAGTAATTCGTGTTTTTAATTCATCGGCAACACCGCCGTCCTCAATCTTGATATTTCCTGAACCTGAGACTGTTGCACTTACCCGTTCAGCAGTAAGTTGTTCAATTTTGATATTTCCGCTCCCGCTAATTAACAACTCCAAAATCCTTGTTTTTATTTTTTCAGAAATGATATCACCTGAACCCGATAAATTAAGACCATCGACTTCTGGAACAGAAATGTAGATTTCTATTTTTCCGGGATCCCATCTCTTAAAAATATTAGTGTTTGGGAACCTTATATTTAAGGTGCGGCCTTTTACTTCAGTTATAATTTGTTCAAGTGTTTCTGAACTCGCGACAATTCTCACGCTTTGATTTTCTCCCTGCTCAAGATAAACTTTTGCTGAAATCCTTAAGGATATTTCTGAAAACGATGGTAATTCGCGGGTTTGTTCCTTAGCCAATACGCGATTGGTAAACAGAAAACCAACAATAAGAATTAATAGAAAGATTTTGTTTTTCATTTTTAACGTATTAAAATGTTTTTAAAGATATTTTACGCATATAAGAATGGTGACTTTTTCACATTGTTAAATGACGGATGAAAGTTTGTTTTGTTACAAAAAATCGAAAAAAAGCAAGAAATACTTTTTGCAATTATTCATCCAGTAATCCCTCAGGAAACCTTAGTGTTATGATTTTTTTATGTTTGTCGAGGTGAAGTAAAAAATCATCGTTAAAGGGAACAAGAAGTTCTTTCCCCTTATATTTAACAGTAATTACAATATTGCCCGAGTAGTTGTCAATTTGTTCAATTAATCCGATTTCTCCCAAAGTTTCATCAACCAGTAAAAAGTTTATCAATTCTGAATCGGTGGATTCATCGGGCAAAACAACTATTTCATTTTTAAAAAGATATACTGAACTGCCAACCATCCGCTTTGCATATTTTTCTGAATCAACCCAATCAAAAGCTATAATTGCCGAGTTTTCTGTTTTAAACCTGAATCCATCATCCAGAACAAAAAATGGCACAAGCAGTCCTTCTATTTCAACAAAAAAACGGTCTGCATTTTCAATTGACATTTCAAATTGAGGTTCAAATTCAAGCACAAGTTCGCCAAATACACCGTGGGTTTTTCTAATAAACCCAACTTTCTCGCAATCAGCTTTTGGTATTGTTTCCATGGATACAAATATAGTTAAAACGATTGTGTGGAAGCAAAAAAAACCATCAGTCAGCCGACTGATGGTTTTTTATTTTGCGATGATTTTCTTTCAATTAAGATTCAGCGCCTTCGGTTTCAGGAGCTTCCGGAGCTTCCGGAGTTTCCGGCACTTCAACTTTGGCGGTAGCTTCCGGAGTTTCCGGTACTTCAACTTTGGCGGTAGCTTCATTTGCAGCCTCTGTTGCAGCTTCCTTTTCTGCTCTTTCCGCATCTCTTTTTGCTTTAGCTTCTGCAGCTAATTCAGCATCTCTTGCGGCAATTGCAGCAACTTTTTGTTCCTTCACTTTAGCTTCGGCAGCCATTTGTTTTTTAACTTCTGCGTCAGCATCACCAGCTAATCTGTCGATTTTTGCCTGGATTTTTGCATCTTTTTCAGTCATCCAATTGTCTAAGCGTTTTTCAGCTTCAGCAACATCAAATGCTCCTTTGTTAACTCCACCCATAAGGTGTTTTTTGTAGAGTACACCTTTGTACGACAAAATTGCCTTTACGGTGTCGGTAGGTTGTGCGCCTTTTGTAAGCCAGTCGTAAGCTTTATCAAAATCGAGATTGATAGTAGCAGGATTTGAATTCGGATTGTAAGTTCCAATTGATTCAATGTACCTGCCATCTCGTGGCGACCTGCTATCAGCTACCACAATATGGTAGTAAGCAAAACGTTTGCGGCCATGCCGCGCTAGTCTCATTTTTACTGGCATAATTCTTTTTTAAATTTTTTGAAAAATGTGGCGCAAAGATAGGATAAAAAATGGGTAATAAAAATAAAAAATAAGCCTCCCTAAATCCCTCCGCAGGAGGGACCTTGAGAAACCGTTCTTGATTTTCTTTCTTGTTTCAAAATTTGTTTTTTCCGGCTCCACTCTTCGGAGGGACTGGGGAAGGCTTTCTTTTACCTCTTCACGTACTGTTCTTCGTAGTATTTTTTATAATCGCCCGAAGTTACGTTTTCCAACCATTCAGTATTTTCGAGATACCAATCTATGGTTTTTTCGATGCCTTCTTCAAATTGCAATGAGGGTTCCCAGCCCAGTTCTTGTTTAATTTTTGTAGCATCGATGGCGTATCGCAAGTCATGTCCTGCGCGGTCCTTCACGTAGGTAATGAGTTTTTCTGATTCTCCTTTTGCACGACCCAGCTTTTCGTCCATTTTCAGGCACATCACCTTAATCAAATCAATGTTTGTCCACTCATTGAAACCGCCGATATTATATGTTTCACCAATTTTTCCTTCATGGTATATAACATCGATTGCCCGTGCATGATCAACAACCCACAACCAGTCGCGAACGTTTTCGCCTTTACCGTAAACAGGGAGTGGTTTGTTGTTTTTTATGTTGTGAATGAAAAGCGGGATCAGCTTTTCGGGAAACTGGAAAGAACCATAATTATTTGAACAGTTTGAAATAACCGATGGCAATCCAAAAGTATCGAGATAGGCACGTACAAAATGGTCGGAACTGGCTTTGGACGCTGAATACGGACTGTGCGGATTGTAGGCAGTTTCTTCAGTAAACATCCCTTCGGCACCCAGCGAACCATAAACTTCGTCGGTTGAAATGTGGTAAAAACGTTTGCCTTCCATGTTGTCTTTCCAAATGTATTTTGCTGCATTAAGCAAATTTACTGTTCCAATAACGTTGGTGAAAACAAATTCGGTTGGATTGGAAATTGAACGATCGACATGCGATTCGGCTGCGAGATGGATAACACCGTCAAACTTCCTTTCTTCAAAAAATTTCTGGATGAAATCACTGTCAACAATATCACCTTTTACAAACTCGTAGTTGGGTTTGTTTTCGATATCCTTCAAGTTGTTGAGGTTTCCTGCATAAGTCAATTTATCGAGGTTTACAATTTTGTATTCCGGGTATTTTTCAACAAATAGGCGAACTACGTGTGAACCGATAAATCCTGCACCACCGGTAATTAATATTGTTTTCATTTAATTAGATTTTGGATGAATAGACACAAGAATCAAGACAGGAAAAGTAACTCTTCTTTTCATAATTTTTCAGCTCGGTCAGTAGCCATCGGGTAAAATATATTTTAAGTAATAAATTATTTTGCGTTACTAAATCCCTCGTACGTGTTTCTCCCAGTTCCATGCAGAAAGCAATGTTTCTTCAAGCTCTTTTTCAGATTTCCATCCCAGTTCTTCGTTTGCATAAACAGTGTCAGCCCAGATTTGTTCTATGTCGCCAGCACGCCGGCCAACAATTTTATAATTCAGTTTTAACCCTGTAGCATTTTCAAATCCTTTAACAATTTGCAAAACTGAAACACCAGTACCTGTTCCTAAATTAAAAACTTCGTAATTCGATTTGTTTTTTCCCTTAAGCAATCGTTCAATGGCTATTACATGTGCTTTTGCCAAATCCACAACATTAATATAATCACGCACTGCCGAACCATCAATTGTGTCATAATCATCGCCAAATATGCTTAACTCTTTGCGCAACCCTGCAGCAGTTTGTGTTACAAATGGCACAAGGTTTTGTGGCACTCCCAATGGTAACTCACCAATTAAAGCA
>JBBQPP010000359.1:0-4786 GCA_038217255.1 Bacteroidales bacterium
ACATTTTCGGGATTCAGCAAATAACTTTGCCTCCAACGGAAACTGCGCTCGGAATAAGGCGATGCCCAGACCTGTTTGATTCCTTCCATAATTTTTGTTGGTTCAAGTACATTGAACAAAGTAAGATTTAATCCGGCCCCGGTAAAATCTTTTAAATCTTCCATGTTGGTGTCACTGCGCAAAAAAACTGGCAATTTACCCATCTCTTTTCCCAAATCCTGCTGAAACTGTTTTTTGAAATCGGCTTCAAAATCTGGAAGAAAAGGCATTTTCTGAATCGCGTTGCGAAGTGTTTCCAGATTTTTCAATATGTAATTATCCACCTCAATTTTTGTGGTGCCGCCTTTTTCCATTGCAATAGCCTGTTTGAAAATATCGTTTAAAAACTCCCAGTAGGTTTTGGTTTCGCCGGGCATTTTCTGTTCCATGTGCTTTTTGAAAATTCCAAAGGAAATTACGATTCCTTCAACAACATTTTCAGGGAACATTAATTTCAACTGTCCGAGATTGGCCGCTTTGGGACCACAAATTTTTCCTGAACTGGCAGCATTTACATCACGCAGATTTAACACTTTTGTTCCCGATAAATCCATTTTTCCCACATCCACCCTGATTTTATCTTCAGCCCGCTTTTTAACTTCGAAAAGTGCCTTTTCTTTTGGCGTCATATTTTCAGCCAGTTTCATTATAACAGTACCTTTATTTGAAACTGCATAAAAAACTTCCTTTCCTGAAAAAGCCTTTAAAGAAGTGAGGTTTTGCTGCGATAAAACGGCATTTGGAATGGCCAGATTACGCGCCAGTAACTGAACATGCGAAACTAAGTTCCCCTCCGAAACAGTTGCAATACCGGCCACAGGTTTTAAATCGGAGGGTGGTTGCTGAAAAACGTAAATTTTATCCGCTGATACTACTTTTTCTTCCAACGAGTTAACTACAACCAGTTCTCCTTTGGCAAAACCGGGATTCAAACCTCGCAACTGACTTTGATTTTCAATGTTAAAAACCTGGTTGGCAAGCAATAAATTGGTAGCAATAAACTTACCGAGCAAACCAACATTCTGTCCCAAATGCAATAAAACGGACGAACGCACCAAATCATCGGGATAACCCAAAACCATGGGTTCAAACTTCTCGAAAATTGCGATTTCCTTATTGTAATTTGTATGAATCATTGCAATGCTCCACTCCAAAGCGCTTCGGGTGGTTGCCAGATAATCATTTAATTGATCCACAGAAATGGAAGAGGCAGCATTAATCTTCAAAACCGGCTCAATTTTCTCCCACTCCCACAATTCCATAAAACCGCATCCGGCAGCCGACATTGAAAGGATATAATTGGTTTGCAGTAAATCGTTCAAATCAACGGGTTTCCAATCTGATAATTCCCTGAATAAAAGTTCCTCAGTTTTATTTGAAAGATCAAGTAAAACCTTTTTTGATTTTACGGGCGCAGTTAAAATCATTTTTCTTGAATCTAATAACAGTCGCGCTGCAATTTCCAGTTTCATCAGGCGATTTCCAGCCTTGTTTATTTCATTCAGGTATTCCTGAACCTTTTTCCCTTCGGTTGTTGTTGCTCCCAGGTTTTTGATATAATTATCAAGCAACTGCCAATCGGCAGGTTTAAACATGATTGTCATTTCCTGAACAAGCCGGTTGAATTTTATTTTTAAACTCTCCGAAAGTTGAGTCTCATTTTTGTTTTTGAACTCCTTTACCGATTGAATATCTGACGACACAGGTTGCCCGTGAATTTTAATCCGCAGGTTCATAAAAGCAGGATAACTGTCGGCAATTTCCATTGAAAGAGAGCGCACCTTGCGAATATTTGCATTGTCGGCTTTGTGCGGAATGTCTTTAAATGCCTGCCTTAAAAGAAAGAAATTACTTTGTTCCAGTTTCTTTTCGGTTAATACCCACTTTAAAAATTCACTTCCCCACATGTTTTCATCTTCATCCTGAAAAGCGCCGCGGTAAAATTTTGCCTTTTGTAAAATCCAACCGTTGTCAATGTTTTCGAGATAGTTTTCGAGCTGATATTGTTTAAGCCTCGAAAATTGGTTTTGTTCATCCAGAAAATCGTTGTTATCTGTTGCTGCCAAAATTTGCCCAAGAAAAATATGCTGGTCATTTCCCAACGCTTCGACCCACGGTTTATACGTTGCCCGCTGAACTCCGCCTTTTTCGGGACAACGCTCTTTTGGCGGAACCCGCGAACCATCGGGACAAAACCACATAATTTGCTGGTATGGTCCTTTTGTGTCTTTTTTATACGCTTCAATCTTTGACCGAATTAATGAAAAATCAGGCGTTTGCGCATTCGAAACTCCCAAAACAGAAACCAACAAAAACCAACAAACCACTTTTATTTTCAACATACACAACATTTTATTTTCATTGGGAAGATACAAATTATATTCATCTTTTACGGGAATGTTTTGACTCTGTGTGAAAACAATATTATGCTGATTTGTAGTAGAATGAAATGTTTTTCTTGTTTTTTATCCTGTTGTAATTATTGTTGTTCTTTGTCAACCGATTTCAGAATAAAACATATTATTATAAAGAACGGATTCAATAAATGGTCCGTTTTTTTATGTTATGGCCGACATTTTCTTGAAATTCAAAATAAAAAAAATTGCACGGTTTTCTCGTTGCTTTCAGTACAATTCCATTTTAAGTGTTGAATTAATATGCACTGTTGAATATTTAAACACATGACGTATTAATTTGATTGTCTGGCACTTAAAGGATTTTGGTCATTTGTATGTTTAATTATTCAACACTACCAGGTGTTTTAAAATCATACACTTAACCTTGTATCTCATTGATATACTGGACTATAAGTGCGACATAATTGTTTGGCACTCTATTTGGCTATATATAAATGCAAAATCTATTCTGCTAAATATCAGATAGATACAGTTCAACAGAGAGTTTTACATTTAAAAATCAATATCATGAAAACCAAGATTTACACTTTATTTTTAACCATGCTGCCATTTTTGTTTTGCAGCAATATTTTAATTGGAAGCGATAAAAATGATGGTCTAAAAGGAGAGCAATCGGCATCCGCTGAAATGCAAACTTTACAAATTGTGACTTCTACTGATTTAGTTGACCTTGCAACCGAATGGTGGGTTGGATATGGAAATTTGAATCCGGAACAAAAAATCACATTGAGTTCCCAACCTGAAATAACTCCTTTAAAAGCAGGAAATCTATATTTGCTTTCAAGCAACCATCCTGAATTGTCAGAGGAAAATTCGGACTGGAAAATGGTTGTTGGTCATGATTTGGTTGTCCCGATTATCAGCACAAAAAATCCAAATTTTAATGCAATAAACAAAAGAGGCTTTACTTCCGAAGAATTTGCACAAATTATTACCGGAGAATTAAATTGGTCGGCTTTTATTGACGGTGCAGCAAAAACCCCTGTTCAATGCTACATTTTAGATAATCAAAATGTAATAAGCAAAGTTGCCGATTTTACAAATACAGAACAGGAATTAGTTATAGCGAAAAAAGTTAATTCAACAACTGAATTGATTTCGGTCATTCAGCAAAACGCAAATGCAATTGGATTTTGCACGCTTACAGCAGTTTTAAATCAGGAAAAAGATGGATTCGCCGAACAAATAGGCATCATTCCCATTGATAAAAACAGGAACGGACGGATTGACAGTTTCGAAAATATATACGCAAATCCCGGAACACTTACAAAAGGTGCCTGGATTGGAAAATATCCACGCGAATTGACCGGAAGTATTTATGCGGTTTCAACTGTAAAACCAACAAATCAAACTGCTCTGGATTTTATGGCTTATTTGATCGTTGAAGGTCAGGATAATATCAAAAAGTCAGGTTTCAGCATACTTTCAAGTGCCGAAAAAAAAGCAAATATGCTTGCTTTGGCAAATGTTGTTGAATCATCTGCACCCGCGAATAAATCACCTATTTCAACATTGGGCTGGATATTGATTTTCGGTGCATTTGGAGTAGTTGTATTGCTTATTGTTTTTTTCGGTTTTAAACACAGCAACCAGGAACTGATTGAAAGCGAAGATTTTGAGATGGCCCCTGCATTGAATGAGAATTCAATTTTGGCACCCCGCGGATTATTTTACGACAAAACACATACTTGGGCATTTATGGAACAAGATGGTCTGGTAAAAATCGGGATCGATGATTTTTTAAAACATGTAGTTGGCGCAATAACCCAACTTAAAATGAAAGTTGCCGGAGAAAAGGTTCGGAAAGGCGATAAAATACTGACGATTATCCGCGATGGAAAACAACTCAACCTTTATTCCCCGGTTACAGGTTTTATCAGAAAACAAAATGAATCTCTTTCGTCAACTCCTTCAAAAATAAATGATACAGCTTTTACCGACAATTGGGTTTACCAGATTGAGCCAGCAAACTGGGAGAGAGAAGTGAGTTTTATGTTTATGATCGATAAATACCGGGAATGGTTGAAAGAAGAATTTGCAAGGTTGAAAGATTTTATGGCAAACTCTGCAAACTCAAACCAGCTTGTATATCAGCACATTGTTTTGCAGGACGGTGGAGAACTTAAAGATAAAATTTTGGCCGATCTTGGCCCTGAAGTATGGGAAGATTTTCAAACCCAGTTTATTGACACATCGAAATAAAAAACCAAATAAACCTTAGTATAAACCATTTAAAAATTAAAGTTGTGAGCATCAATCGACGTGATTTTTTCAAGACTATTGGGATTACCGGCATGACCATTATTGGTATGAATGCCAGCGGGTCTCCT
>JBBQPP010000360.1:0-4784 GCA_038217255.1 Bacteroidales bacterium
GAGCTGGATGCTGTAATTCCTATTGATGATATTGGATTTCTTGGATAATTTTTTATTTATTGAACGCTAACGCGAGCGTCTCGCTCGTGCCGTTACAGTTTGGAGACCCAGCTTTACGGGGGACACGAGCGGGACGCTCGCACCAGCGGGGGAGTAACACGGGAGAGACGCTCGCGCTAGCGTGGGTACTTTTTTAGTCTTACTCACTTTTATACGATGTGCCAGTTCTTCTTACACGCCATTTTTTGTTAATTTTTCTTGTAAATGCAATAAAAGAACGTATTGACAATAATATATCTTTGTTAGGTCCAATAATAAATTCTTCTAAACCCAAATCATTATCTTCTGAAAGATCAAATTCATAATAGGGTAACAACATATTCTTTATTGGCCGCATTTTGTATTTATCATCATAAGTGTTGAAAGGCCCTCCAACTAACCTCCATTCTTTCTCCTCTTGAAATGTTGAATGCTTAATAAATTTTGCAATAAATGAAAACCGAGCATTAAAAACCCCCCAAAATGATTCTGGGTAATTTTCATTATTTTTATTTTCAATATGAATTTTTTTACAATCTTCAATTGTAGAATTTATTATTTTTTTTTGCTCACTAATGTTATAAATGCATGGTAGAAGGACATATTTTTGGTTTTGAGATAATTTTTCAAGTTTGATGTAATTAAATCCCATTGCTATACCACTCTCTTTACAATAGCCACGCCATTGGCTTAATAAATCTGATTCCTCTGAAAGTGAAAATATAAAAGTATTTGCTCCGTGGTCAAATGATGCCTTTTCAAGTAATTGAGAATAAAAAAAATTGTCGTCATCACTTAATTCAAGACTTAATTTTGAATTTAAGATTTTTCGAGCAATTCTGCCGGCATATTTAAATTCAGTTTCATCATTCAAATATTGTATTTGGGTAGTCCAAAGTTTCTTTGAGTTTATAATATTAAATACCGATTGATAAGAAGTATAATGATATAATAATCGTGGCTCTGATTTAACTTTAATTTCGATATCTGTCATTTTGTTTGGTGATTTACTTTCTCTTTATAATGGTTTACAAAAAGCTTCTTGCTGTATTTTTTCACAATAAGCCCGTTTCCATATTTAATGTTTTCAATACTCCGATAGATATAATCATCGCCGAGGTCAAAAAATAAATAACTTTCAGCAATGTTCCATCTTTGGTGCTTAAACTTCCAAATCATTAGGAGATAATCATGGTTTAAATGTTCTTTTTCAAAGTTTTTTTGTCGATTCATATTCTCTTCTGAGAATGAATATCCTTCAATGTTAGGGTTCAATTTTTTTTGGTCTTCTAAAAATCGAATTACATTTCTTGCGGAAGCAGCCTTCAAACTTTTGGAAAAATAATCAGGAAAATATTTGTCCTCAATACTTTTAAAATAATTGATTTCTTTATCATCATTTCCTAAAGCTTCCGCATCCTCAAGCTTCCCTTGTTTGTATAATTCGCTTATTTGTTTAATCTTTTTATTCCAAAGAGGCTCTATAATATATTTTTCAAATGCATCACCAATATCTTTATGAAAGCTAATGCTTTCTTTATTCGGTTTAATGTCTATGACCCAAATCATTTTTCTATAAAATGATTCTCGGGCTTTAATTTCGTCAAAATGAATAGGGGAATGTTGGAATTCTATAACCAAATTCTTTGCTTCAATGTAAACGTCTGCTATGTGTTTTTCTCCAGTTTTGGGATCATATTTAACGATTTCTTGTTGACTTAATTCAAAATAGTTCTTCCATTCTCTATGCCACTCTGTTTCTCCTTCACTCCAAGAATCACATTTGATTGCGTTTAAATGTTTCCAATGATGTACTCTTTCCAACCCACAGTAAGCTCTTACTTCATTATTACAACAAATACATTTTCCAACTTCTTTTGGTTCAGCAATTTTTCTGACACCATTAATTATTGCGAATTTCATTTAATTCTTAGTATTTTAAGTATTTGTAGAATATAAGATACATTTTTTAAATATTAAATTAGAGAATCCATGCCGAATAGAAAATCCCTGAGAATTTTAGTAAGTAAGTTAGAATTAAAATAAAACATGTATAGCTGGTTGTATTTACTAGTATATTCAGTTTAATTGTTTTAGTAAATTCTTAAAATCGTTTTCTAAGTATCCTAAACAAAAAACTTTTTTTGGAACTGAGAAAGAATAAAACTTTAATCTACTGTGTGGAATTTCGTCATAATCAATTCCGATACAAAAAATGCAATTATTACAATCATAATCAATTGAAGCATATGGTCTTCCTTTTTTCAATCCACTTTTCCAAAATCTTTTTTCTAACGGGCAATCTTCAACAAAATTATAATAACCCATTTCTTCTGTTTTAAATGATTTTACAATTTTTTCTTCAGCATAATTGTTTTTAAGAATTGACCAGATTTTATTGATTATAGGATTGTGTGCCCAAACTTTATATTTTGTTCCATTCACAATTTCATTTTCGAATACATTTTCTTTCAGACCAAAATCTTTTTTTAAATATAAGTACTTAAAAAGATACTTGGCATATATTGTAATCGTTGGAATATTGTCCGATTGAATTTTTCTCATTTTATTCCCATCAATTGGATTATTAACCACAATTTCAATAAGCAGAATCTTACCTTTGCTTTCAATTATTATATCAGGTACTATTCCACCTAGCTTTTTTTCAAGTCTAACATTGTCAATTGGGATTTCAGTTTTGGGGTATATTTGATATTTTGAATTTGGAAAGTAAAGAGGAGGTGTCGTAAAGGTTTTGTGATTTGCTATTATTTCTTTGGATAGTAAATGTAAAGCTGTTTCTAACCCACCATTACAATCTATTGTATTATAATGAGCAAAATGATGAATTTTAATTTTACCTTTTTTTGCAATCAATTGCTTTTTACAAGCAGGACAAATGCAATTACAAGATAATCCACTTTCAACTTCTTCAATTGAAATTAAATTATTTTCTTTTAAACCATATGGTAATTTGATTTCCATATTTTTTTCCGCTTCTTATGAATAAAGATGTTTTTTAAATCCTTATTAGACTGAATTTTAAAGAGTAGAGCAAGATCAATCAAAGTAAAATAATTCCATTTAGGAAAATCTTAAAGGAGCATATTAATCAGGGAGAATACCAAATATAGCAATTATCAATTAAGAATAACAAATAAACAATTATCAATACCTTTGCCCAATGCAATTCAAAATCCTATTTATAACGCCACCGTTTACCCAACTAAACACCGCTTATCCGGCGTCGGCTTATTTAAAAGGGTTTTTGGAATATCACGACATTGCCGTGCAGCAATGCGATTTAAGTATAGAACTCTTTACCGAAATATTTACGGGCGATTTTCTTCGCGCTATGTTTAAGGAAGCGCAAGCCTTAAAGCATTTTGATTATCCGGAAGTTCGCAAAATGAAGGCCACGTACATTGGGTGCGTGGATGTTGTTATTCCTTTTCTTCAAAAGCAGGATATAGCAACGGCGCATAAAATTCTGGCACCTAATTTTTTACCGTTGGGCCATCGGCTTTCCAAAGTTAATAGGGATATTAAATGGGAGGCTGGGGAGATTGGTATTATTGATAAGGCAAAACATTTTGGAACGCTTTTTATTGAAGAGATAGGCGATTTTATTCACGCCAATGTGGATGAGTTTTTTGCCTTTACAAAGTATGCCGAGCAGATTGCCACTTCAGCTAGTAGCTTTAACGAGATTGATGAATTTTTAAGTTTTCAGCCAACGCTCATTGAAGAGAAAATGCTGGATATTCTACTTGAAAAAATTAAGATTGAGCAACCACTTTTGATTTGCTTTACCATCCCGTTTCCTGGAAATTTGTTTGCAGCCTTGCGTTGTGCACAGTTTGCGAAACAGTTTTTTCCAGACATTAAGATTGCTTTTGGCGGCGGCTATTGCAATACGGAATTACGTTCACTTACAGATACACGGATTTTTGAATTTGTAGATTTTATTTCCTTGGACGACGGGGAAGGGCCTTTGCTAAAAATGGTTCAGTATCTGGAAGGGAAGGTTTCAGTAAATGATTTGGAACGGACGTATGTGCTGGAAAATGATGCGGTTGTTTATAAGAATAAATTTCCGAACACCATTTACCATCATAGTAACTTGCCGCCGCCCGATTATTCTGGGTTGCCTGTTCATAAATATGTGTCTTTTCTGGATGTGGTGAACCCGATGCACCGAATGTGGACGGATGCCCGTTGGAATAAAATGACAATCTCGCACGGCTGTTATTGGAAACAATGTTCGTTTTGCGATGTGAGCTTGGATTATATAGGAAATTACCAAAACACAACCGCTGAAGATTTAGTAAATAAAATTGAAAAGATAGTTAAAGACACTGGTATCACGGGGTTTCATTTTGTGGATGAAGCTGCGCCGCCAAAGATGTTACGGGCTTTATCGGAAGCATTGATAAAACGGAATGTAAAAATTACATGGTGGACGAATATTCGTTTTGAAAAGACTTTCAGTTTTGAGCTTTGTGAATTGATGGCGCAATCTGGTTGCATTGCCGTAACGGGCGGTTTGGAAGTTGCTTCGGATAGATTGCTTGCCAAAATGAAAAAAGGGGTTGATATTGCGCAAGTAACGCGCGTTGCCCATAATTTTTCTGAGAACAATATTATGGTTCACGCGTATTTAATGTATGGATTTCCCACCCAAACGGAACAGGAAACCATTGATTCGCTGGAGGTGGTGCGGCAATTGTTTGAACGCAATTGTA
>JBBQPP010000361.1:0-4784 GCA_038217255.1 Bacteroidales bacterium
TATGATTGCTTTGAACTCCTTTCCATTATTTATCTTCCCGATAACGGAAACAGTGGCGCTGTCCGAATTGTCGCGGGCATATAATTGGAAATTTTCCGGTGCCTTAAGAAAAGATAAATCCTGTGCAACTCCTGCAAATGCTATAAAAACAGAAAGGATTATAAAGAAAGTTGTTTTATTCATTGGTCAAAAAGTATTATCGTTTATCCTGAATTTATTCTTAAATCAATCTCTGGTAACCCGGCTTCCCCACCAGTCATTTTTTGGGTCGAAATCTTTTGAAAGGAAATCCAAACGTTGTTTTTCCAACTGCGGCCAGCGTTTGTTTATCACATTTTCGAGATATTGTTTTTCCTTTTCTGCGGTCCATTCAGGGTCTTTTTCGGGAAATCGGGCGCCTACTTCATTTAAATAAGAAAATAGTTTTTCGTTGAGTTCTTTAACTTTTTCCTGATTTTCAATTGCAACGTCGTTTTGTTCTTCCAAATCGGTTTTCAGGTTGTACAATTCTTCGTGCCCATCTTCATAATAATGGATGAGTTTCCAGTCGCCCAAACGGATAATTGATGAAGGTTCGCCGCCCTGGTTTCCATAATGTGGATAGTGCCAGATTAACGGGCGTTCCGAAATGGTTTGCCCATTCAAAAGGGGTACCAAACTAACTCCATCGTTGTGTTCTTCGGGTTTTAACGGGATTCCGGCCAACTCAAGTATCGTTGGATAAAAATCTGTCCCCGAAACTGGCGCGGCGCATTTTTGCCCATTTCCAACTCCCGGCACTTTTATAAAATAAGGCTCGCGAATTCCTCCTTCAAACTGGTAACCTTTTCCTCCGCGAAGAGGTAAATTTGAGGTTGCAAAAGCATCTCCCGCAGATACTCCACCGTTGTCGGAAGTAAAAATAACCACTGTGTTTTCCGCCAGCCCCATTTCATCCAAAGCTCTTAAAACTTCGCCAACTGCATCGTCCATCGACTCCACCAAACCGGCATAAACCGGATTGTCCTGTACCTGCCGTATGGGAAGGAAATGACCCATTTTAAAACCGGTTTCGGCAATTCCCAAATCTTCCGCCTTTTGCCTGTATTTTGCCCATTTTTCCTGCGCAGTCTGAATAGGTGCGTGAACGGCGTAAAACGACAAATAAGCAAAAAACGAACTGTCTTTGTTTTCTTTAATAAAGTTGACGGTTTCTTTTGCAAGTCGCATTTCAAGGTTTTGGCCATCGGATCCGTCTGTTAAATTTGGATTTTCGAATGGCGAAAAATAGCCGCCCTTTGGACTACCTGCATCCCATCCTCCTTTATTTATATCGAAACCATGGTCGGTTGGCCACGAACCTTTGCTACCCAAATGCCATTTACCTGCGAAGAAAGTTTTGTAACCCGCTGCTTTCATCGCTTCGGGCAAAGTTGTGTATTCCGAAGGTAAATTGTGTACATATTCAGGAGGAAGAAGTTGATTTGAGCGCCCGGCATTTCGCCAGTTTTCCCCTGTTGGTGCGCCAATCCAGTCAGTAATTCCATGCCGGGCGGGGAATTTCCCAGTCATGATACTTGCCCGTGACGGGCTGCAAACCTGACAAGTCGCATAACCATCGGTAAAAATCATCCCCTCACTGGCAATCCGGTCAATGTTGGGCGTTTCATAAAATTTACTTCCTGATATACTCAAATCGTGATAGCCGTAATCATCGGCAAGAATGAAGAGGAAGTTAGGTTTTTGCTTCTCAACAGATTTTGGTTGACATGCATTCAACATTAAAAGAAAAATTGCAAAGGACAGAACATTCAAAAAGTTTTTAGTTTTCATATCTTGATTTTATAACATGTTTCATTACTACTCAAAACTACAAATAATTAAGGTTTTTTTTGAATCTCAAATTTTTGAAGATTTCAAAGGGAGCTGGAAAATCCTTTCTCCTGATTTTTATGAGTGAGTTACAAAATCATGGACTTGGAAAGTCCACGTCCCATGGGAGCAGGAGAATCCTTTCTCCTGATTTTTTTCACAATAACTTTTAAAATCTATATATCATGGACTTAGGAAAGTCCAAGTCCCTTTCAAGCCACGAACTTTCCCAAGTCCATGTCCCGAAAAATATATATATACCCAAGTATCTTATGTATTAATTTTTTTCCATACTTTTAATCCATGCAAAAGAATAGTTTGTATCAGGGCAGTTTGTCAACCATTGTTTTAAAGTTGTTGAGCGACAAAGGGAAAATGTATGGTTACCAAATTACGCGCGAAGTGGAGCAACTTACATCGGGCGAGTTGGTGGTTACCGAAGGAGCGTTGTATCCCGTTTTGCATAAATTGGAGGCGAAAGGCTTGCTGAGCGTAGAGATGAAAAAAGTGAACAACCGTGTGCGAAAATATTATTTCATTACCGAAAAAGGGAAGAAAGAAACGGTGGATTTGTTGAGCGAAATGAAATCGTACATCCAAAACATGGAAATTTTGTTGAACCCGAAACTGGCTTAATATGAACCAAAAAATCACAACCGAAGAAACCGAAAAACTGTTCCAGTTTTGCCATCAACATTTCGTTTATCATTACGATTTGCAAATAGAATTGGTAGATCATCTGGCATCTGCAATTGAAGAACAATGGGAAATAAATCCAGATTTGACTTTTGAGGAAGGCATATTTAAATCATTCAGGAAATTTGGGATTACCGGGTTCAGTAAAATAAAAGAGCAAAAACGAAAGGAACTGAACCGAAAATACAATCGCGCACTGATGAAATATTTGCTTGAGTTTTTTGGCTGGCCAAAAGTTTTGATGACATTAGCTTTTACTGTTATGTTTGCAACCTTGCTCAAAACAGTAATTAATGACATGTGGATTATTATACCATATTTTGGAATATTGACAATATTCATCATTTATTACTACTACAAAATCTTCCCTAAACGATTTAAAATTGACAAAATCAAAGGCAAAAAATTTTTAATGCTGGAAACACTTCAAAGTACACAATTCATTACTTTAGCTGCATTTCAAGTTCCCGTGCAAATCCCAAATTTTTATAATTTTACACATGCAAGTTCATTACAAAACAATTATGCAATTTTTGGGATTTCATTTTTTATTGTTCTGTTTACCTTAGCTTTGTTTGGACAAATGTTTTATGTCCCACAAAAAATAAAAGAAGATTTTAACCAACAATTTCCTGAATTTGCACTTGATACTTGATACTGGGAAAAGGATACTTGATACTGGATTGGACTTTAAACTTTAAACTCGGAACTTTAAACTGACTATATGAACCGAAACTTCTTCTACTTTGGCTGGCGCGAACTCACCCGTTCCGCCTATTTCAGCAAAAACATGGCGGCAAAGGGAGTGCTTATTTTTCTGGCGCTTTACTTTTCGGCAGTCGCCTTTTTTATGGGTTTTAATTTAAGCGTGTTTATTGAAAAGAGTTACCCCGGGCAAATTCAAGTCCCAATATTCAATTCCTTGATTTTTGCTTATGTTGGGTTTGAACTTGTTTTGCGGATCATGGTGCAAAACCTTCCCACATTTGGGTTTCAGCCGTTTTTGCTGATTCCTGTAAAACGGAAAAGGATTGCGCGGTACATGCTTAACAAATCATTGCTGCACTTTTTTAATGTGCTGCCGCTATTTTTGGTGTTGCCGTTTACATTCAAATCGGCAATTCATGAGTTGGAAACACCAGTTTTGATCGCCTGGCTGGCATCGCTGTTTTTAATGATTTTTGTAAACCATTTTCTTGCCATTTATATCAAGTGGCGCACCAATGAGTCGAACTGGTTTTTCTATGGTTTTCTGGCTTTGGCAGTCGCAGTTTTTGCCATCGACCATTTTGGTGTTTTCGATTTTACCGCAAACTTTGGAAAACTCTTTGATTTTATTGTGCTACATCCAGTTGCAGTTCTTATTTTCCCTGTAATTATAGTTTTGCTTTACATTTTGAACCTTAAATTTTTACTGAGCCGATTTTTTCTCGATGAACTTTCGCAAAAGAAAAAAGAAGGGATGACGCATGATTTTTCGTGGCTGAACCAAATTGGAGAATATGGCAAAATGCTGTCGTTGGAGGTTAAAATGATTACCCGCAACAAACGCCCGCGAACCACAGCAATCATGTCAATTATTTTTATTTTTTACGGATTGATTCTTTATCAGGATTTTGACGAAGGAAAATCGGAATTTATTTTAGTATTGGGAGGCATGTTTATGACCGGGATTTTTAGTATGATGTATGGTCAGTTTTTCCCGGCGTGGCACAGTCGCTACTACCCATTTTTAATGGCCCAAAACGTAAAAATGAAACAGATACTTCAATCGGCATTTTTTCTGATGGCAGTTACGAATATAGTTTTTTACCTGCTTTCCCTGGGTTATATGTTTATTACGCCAAAAGTGCTTTACATTCATCTGGCAGTTATGCTGTATAATATCGGTGTAAACACTTTCGTAATTTTTGCCCTTGGTTTAAACAGCCGAAAGTCCATCGATTTGGAACAACGCGCCATGTTTAACTACCAGGGAATGAGTGCAACCAATTGGTTGATTACTTTCCCGATTTTGTTTGGACCACTGGCTGTTTATGGTATCCTTACTTTTCTTTTGGGGAATATTGTGGCTTACTTTGTTTTGGGCGGACTAGGATTAATTGGAATTATCATCCACCCGCGCTTGATCGACTATTTTACAAGGCAATATTTAAAACGGAAGCATAAAATGATTGCGGCTTATAAAGCTACTTAAAGCCTCCCCCGACCTCCCGATGAATCGGGATAAACTCTCC
>JBBQPP010000362.1:0-4782 GCA_038217255.1 Bacteroidales bacterium
GGATTCAGGGAAAGACTTTTTTGATTGAATTCGATAAAACACAAAATAATGCCAATCATATTCATTCGGTCTGGCGTGATTTTGACGGCGATTTTGGCCGCGATTTAATTCGGGAACACTATAAAAATTCAAAACATCATCATTAAAAATCAAATATTATGAGAGAAATAATGCTTATTATCCACTTTATTGGATTAGCCATGGGACTTGGAACAAGTATTGGATTTATGATTCTTGGTATTGCGGCTTCAAAAATGGAAAAGGAAGAAGCCCGGAAATTTGGTATTAACACCTTTGCATTAAGTAAAATGGGGCAAATCGGTCTTGTACTTTTAGTTATTTCAGGATTGTATTTAATGACCCCGTTTTGGAAAACTTTACCGCAAATGCCCATGCTAATTGTAAAACTTGTATTGGTAGTAGTATTAATAGCGCTTATCACTGCAATAGCATTTGCCATGAAAAAAGCAAAAAGCGGCGATTTAACAGCACAGCAAAAAACCATCCCTTCGTTAGGAAAGATTGCGTTAATTACGGTATTAGTCATTATTACCCTGGCCGTTTTCATTTTTAATTAATCTATAAATCGAATAAATATGAACAAGAAATTAAATCTAATTGCCTCGGTTGGATTGGCGATAGGGGCTTTTTTCGGTATGGCCGGAAGTATTTTCACTTCTCCGGTTTTGCAAATTTTGTTATACGAAATCAGCAGTGTTGGCCTAACTGCAGGAAGCATTTTATTAGCTGTAAAATTTTTACAACAAAAAAATGATTTTTTATCATCAGGATTTCTTTTACTTGCCATAGCAGAAGCAGTAATGTCGGCTGGTGCAGCCGCCGGGCAAGTTGATTCACAACCTTCGTTTGCGGCAGGAATGGCTCTGTATGTTCCAGCATTTCTTTTAATTGGTTTTGCAAAAGGATTTCCGGTGTGGACACGTGTTACAATTGTTACCGCCGCAGTTCCATTTTTAATAGCAGCCTCCATCATATTTTCGGGCGGCCAGGTATTGTCAACTTCAGCATTTCCCGGCGCAGGTTATGGACTTTTAACTGTTACGATTGTTGGGTGGATAATCTTTTTAATCCGTGAAAACAAAAGTCAATTGCAGGCAAACTCAGAATAATTAGATTCATTATGGGAAAGACTGAATATTATTGTAAGATAAGTTGGAAAGTTTTGGACTAATTCTTAAAAAAAGAACTATGTCAAACTAAAAACAAAGACCTCCTAATCCACTTACGATTAGGAGGTCTATTTAAGAATAACGCTGACCTAAATATCAGGAAAAATATAAGTATTTATTTTTGCAGTGACATTTTTTTAGTCTCCCGATAACTTTTTGTAGAAATCGAATAGAAGTAGATTCCACTCGATTCTTTCTGAGCATTCCAATTTACCGCGTATTCTCCAGGCTGTAAAACCTTGTTCAACAAAACGGCTACTTGTTCCCCGCGTACATTATATACTGTTAATACAACCCTTTCACTTTGATCTGTTGAAAATCTAATTTCAGTGGAACTATTAAAAGGATTTGGATAATTCTGTTCCAACTGAACTGGTAATCTGGTGCTGATGTCGTCTACTGAAGTTGCCTCGTCAATCATTACTACCGGGCAATTTACAGTTGCAATACCCGAGGCGATAATATTGGCTGCTTCAGCCGAAGCCAAATCTTTTACCATGTCAAAATCTGCATTGTCATAGGCACTTACCCACCAAAGTGGCGAATAACTTTCATCGGCAGGAAGTGTAGCGACTACGTTGTGCGTTCTGCCGGTAGCGGGGTCGGTTACAAATCCTGACGATGGCCCGCCACCTTCCATATCCGGGTTGATATTAAAGGTCACGTAAATCGGTGAAGTTGGAACCATATCCGACTCATTGGTCATCAATGATTTTTCTGTGAAGTTAAAATAGTTAACAACCATTCCCTTGTACCAGCCTTTGGTTAGCTCAGGGCTTTCTCCTCCCATACGAAGTTTGGCTGTGGAACCTTCCGGTACAACCGGACAATTCACCAAAATTGAAGTTTCTTCCATGGGATATTCAGCCTCCATAATTTGAGCATAGCTTGTTACAGAATTAGCCATATAATCCATCGGTACGGTTACCTTCTGAACTTCCCAGAAATCATTATAACCCATGTCGCCCGGAATAACATCAATAATGTTCATCTGGCCTTCTACAGGGCTTTCTTCCCCTTCGCGGAACAATACATAAATCGGTGCCGGTTCGGTGGGCTGAACATCAAAATTATAATACGAGATTAACTCGCCATTTGGTCCTAAACCCTTGGTGATAAATGGTTCCATATCAAAATCGATAGGTTCGTTCGCTCCGGGCAAACCGTTTTCTTCTGTACGGACCATTAAATGGCCTGCTTCCATACTGAAACGGTCGATACTCACCACCTGAGCTGTGTCAGGATTAACTTGTGCATTTGCTAATACAGACATTCCTAAGAATGATATTAGCATTGATAATGTAAAAATCGTTTTCATAATACTTTTTTTTAAATGATGGAAATAAAATTTTGTTTGTTAATGTTGAATCACAACTTATTATAGTTCAAATGTAAAACTCAATTGTTGTGCAATTATCACAAAACTTTAACATTTTTCACAACATAAACATTTGACATACAAATTTTTACTAAAGCCACATTCAATTGCTGTTGTATAAATCAAAAGAAGTTTATCCCTCAGTTACAAATGAAGAATCTAAATTAGTATTGAGATTTAAGTATCAAGCCTGCCTGCCGGTAGGCAGGTATCAAGACTAAAACCGCAAGCTGGAAAAAGAATATTGCAACTTAAATAACATGTTGGTTAGTTTTTTGCGTTAAGTGCCTATACTAATGCTGTAAACGGGACTACGTATGCAGCAACACAAATCAAATTAACATTACTCCATTTCAGCAATCCATATTCAATTTACAGGATATTTATGAATCATTTTTTTGCGTTTTTCTTGTTTAACAGCTGCGCGGTGTATTGGTTATACAAATCAAACAAAAATTCTATCCGTGCATTTTCGGTGGGAAAAGGTTGCGGACGATAGCACAAATCAACGGCTTTGTCCAACTCGTAGTGGGCTTTTACTAATTTGGGTGGCATGGTTAGCGGGTCGTACAAATCGGCTAAGGAAGAAGAAGCCCCCTCCCTGCCTCCCCCGAAGGTGGATGAGTCAACAGTCGCTTTTTGGAATTCATCTCTTACATCCAATACATTTTGTGCTTTTTCTTCAACCAGTATTTTGTTTTTTTCACCGGGTTGGTTGGGCCAGGGGTAATTGTTGTAAACTATTGAATTTGAATATCTGTATCTGCTTTCCAAACGGCCAGCCACATATCGCATCCATTCCATGTGCATTATCGAATTTAAAACGCCAAAATGAAATACACCTGCATTTGCTACAATCTGAACTGTATTGCTGGCAATTGTGCTATCATCAAAAAAAGCAATCGGAATATATTTTCTTCGTTCCGATGAAACTTCGGGAACTGCAATAAATGAAGCCGGATTGAAAGTATCGCGGAATTGAGAGGGGACACTTGCCAACTTTCGTGCACCCAAATCGACACTTGCCAGGCGCATTTCCCTCACTTTTTTAATGCGTTCCATAACCAATGGCATTTTCCGCAATTCATTGGGGGCAGTGTCAACCAACCACAGGCACCACCGTTTTTTATTCTGAATAAGTTCCTGTCCACCCATAAATTTCTTTACAAATTTCATTGCTTGCGGTTCTTTTTCTCTCAATTCTTCCAGTTCCTTTTCGGTCAAAATCAAGTTTCCGCCATCAACAGGTTTGTTGCCCCAGGTCATTGGCGGAACATTGCAAAGTGGTTTGCTCCTCCGCGAAATAATATAATCGGCACCTTCCAATAAATATGGGTTGATATTTTTCACTGTTTCCTCGTGTGGTTCGGCTTTCAAATCATCATAGTAATAAATTCTTTTCCTTTCAATATCCTGTTTTCCAAAACCGATAATTACCACATGCACTGCGGCATTTCCTTTTGCCTCATTATTCCATTGGAAAGTACGGTGCGCAAAATGAATTTTCATTCCCAGCTTGTAGAGTTCATTCCAAAGTGTGCCAACCTGCTCACCCTGCGAAAGGGAATTAGTGGAAACAAAAGCGGCTTTAGTTTCGCTATTCTTCATATACAGTGCTGCTTTGAGGTACCACGCCGAAACATAATCGAGTCCGCCTGTGTTTTTCAAACCAGAAAAAACCAATTTCATATCGTCTTTTTGCTGTTTGGTCTGAAAAGTAGTTCCAACAAATGGCGGATTACCCAGAATATAATCCACTTTTCCCGCACCATCTGATTTCCAAATATTGTCATCCGCAGGAATTTCGCCGTTTGTAACATTTACGGTTTTTGTGTACACATTTATTGTGTCATAATGCACCAGTGCTTCGTTTACCTGGATGATATTGGTTTGGTCAGAAGTTACGCTCAGTTTTTCGCCTTTTACCAAAAAATCCCAGTCGATGCGCAAAGCATTACCGTGGATAATTTTCGCCGATTTACGCAAAGGCAACCGAGCATAATATAATCCAAATGCCTCCGAAACAAGAAGGTTCATTTGGTGGTCAGTGAGCCAAAGCGCCACTTCGGCAATCCGTACCGGAAATTCATCGTATTCAATCCCGTAAAACTGATCAACGTCAACATTCAAAATGTGGTCGATGCCGATTACTTGTTGGGTTCCATAAATTTGCTTCAACACTTCAAGCTCCAGCAAACGCAATTCGCGATAAGT
>JBBQPP010000363.1:0-4756 GCA_038217255.1 Bacteroidales bacterium
ATTTGCGGTTTTGCCGGGTCAAGCTGCCTGAAATGTTTATTATTACCATCCCAGATAAATTCGCTGAAATGGCTTATTCCATCTTTGTTTATTTCCAATGAAACAATAGTAAAGGGTTCAATTTCAGAAAGGTTCTTCTCAACGAAATAATGTTCTGGATTTTTATCCGAAGAAGTTGCTTCAATTAAAATATTTCCACGACTTTGTGCATAATGCGCTTTTTTATGATGGGCTACAAATGCACCATTTAGCAGGCAACATGTGCGGCCTTTATCATTCATGGCTATCCACGAACCGCCAGCCTTTTCATCTTTTGGGAAACACAGTTTTTTATTGCCTGCATCGTAAATCTGAGGCGCAAGTGTAGGGCGATATGCTTTTTCATCGCGGTTCGATGAAAGCACAAAATCTCCGTTTTTTTCAGGTATGTAACTTACTGTGCACATTAGTTTTCGCGGAATCGGATGGTTGAATATGCAACGCCAAACTGATTATTTGTTAAATCACTCAACCCAAGGGAAATCAGTCCGGCTTTAATAATTGCCTGGTGATGGATGCTGTGCTCAATGCAGTAGCCAAGTTCCCTGCCAACCGAACTTGCGGTAAAATTATCCTTCGAACCGTCGGTGGTAAAATCGCCTTCAAATTTAACTTCCTGATTCAAATCAAGGGTCTCGATACCTTTGAGCAGCCGGCTGATAGTTTCGGTGGCAAATGTGGGGCTTTCCTCAATTTGCTTGTCGCGCTGGCGTTTGTCGTAACTGATAACTCCTGAAAAAGAACCTGAAACCAACAGCAGGTAAAACTCCAGAATGTGCCGGATATGTTGCCCCACTGTTGAGTCCGAAAGCACTTCAGCTTTACCCGTGTAGTCGCTTATTTTTATATTTTGCAGTAAATCTTTTATCTGCATCAGGTTTTCTTTTGCAACGTTTTTCATTTCATTTTTTTTTTACTGGGCAGCGTATTCAGCCTGTAAAGTCACTTCCACTGTTTTGGCAATGTTCGTGGATGGTTTACCTTTTACAAAGCTAATCCCATAATCGGCCAGTGTAACATTGAATTTGCTACTTGCATCCACTTTCCCACCTTTTACGGTAATCTTTCCCTTTTCATGAACAGGTTTCGTAACACCTTTAATAGTTAGTTCACCTTCTACATCGGCTTCGTAGGTGCCATCTTTTGAAAAATCAACTTCTGAAAGATTTGTAATTTTTGCTTTCAGTTTGGCCTTTGGGTTGGTTTGCGTGTCTAAAAACTTATCGCTGTTAAAATGTTTTTGCATCAATGCTTTTTCGAATTCGAAACCCTGCATAGACACCGAAAAAACGATTTCGCCGGTAGTCGGGTTGATGGTGCTCACCGAAGTGGTGTTGTTGGCTTCAATATCTTCGGCCGGTGTAGTGGAGAAAAATTTGATGTGCGATTTTGAACTTACCAATTTTGATTGGCCTGTGGCCGAAATGGTTGCAAATAAAGCAACTACTACTGTTAATAAGACTAATTTTTTCATGATTTCTAATTTTTTGTTGTTAATGAATATTTAATTTTTTATGAATTCTATTTTGTTACCACATCACTTTTTTCGATGATTACATTTTCATATAGTTCCAGGTCTCCATCGTAGGCAGCGCCTGAGCGGATTACGCCTTTTAAGGTTATTTTTTGTCCGACCTGTAGGCTGGCTGCGTTTGCATTCGTTTCAGGAGTAAAAGTGGCGCTCACCCCGGCTTTGTCGCCATCATCTTTTAATAAAACCACTTTTTGCCCATCGAAGTCTTCCGAAATTTTGCTTACTGTTCCCGTTATTTCAAGCACTTTTGATTCGCCATCAGCAGCCAGGAATTTTTCGTTTGCCGCATCTTTATTGTCTAAGTATTCGGCCACAATTTCCGAGCTGTTTAAATTGTAATCGGCTCTGGTCGACTGAACGTCGCGGTGTGGCATGTTAAACATGTATAACCCGACAGCGCCTGCAATTACAATCCCGGCAACTGCTGTTATCAATCCAATTCTGATGATTTTTTTCCGTTTCATTTTTTCAATTTTTTGCTTTTATAAATTCAATTTTTTGCTTTATGCCAGAACAGTCGTGGATTTTTCTGAACCTGACAGTCACATGGAAAATATTTAGAAAAAAATCAACTTTCATTTTTGAAATTAATCAAACCTTTGTTCAGGAAGTTAATGTACCCTTCAATGCTTGTATCATACCCTTTGGGTTGTGCCAACATTTCTCCGTTGTGGTCAAGAAGTACATAAAACGGCTGAGCATTGGTTCGAAAATGTGTAGCCTGGAAATCGCTCCATTTGTTGCCAACGGTTTTTACTTTCCGGTGAGTGGTTTCCGACACGTATTGCTCGTTTTCGGAGAGCCGTGTCTTATCGTCAACGTACAGCGAGATAAGTACGTAATCGTTGCTGAGCATGTTTAAAACTGATTTATCGCTCCATACATTGTCCTCCATTTTACGGCAGTTTACGCAGCTCCATCCTGTGAAATCTAGAATAACCGGTTTGTTTACTTTGCGGGCCCAGGCCATTCCTTCTTCATAATCGTGAAAACAGTCGAGCCCGTGCGGACAGTGAAATTCATTGTCGGAAACAGATGAAATACCTGTCGTTTGTGCTGAAATTGAAACAACTCCGGATGATGTGTTTTGCAGGCTCCACCCTTCGGTATAAAATGATGGCGGCGGAAAACCGCTAATTAGTTTCAGCGGTGCGCCCCACATGCCGGGCACCATATAAACCACCAGTCCAAAAACGAATATACTGCTTACCAGCCCTGGAATGGAAGTTTTCTTTTGCTCGCTGTCGTGCGGCAGGCGAAGTTTTCCAAGCAGATAAAATCCCAGCAGGCCAAAAATAACAATCCATAAAGCGATAAACACTTCGCGGGTAAGAATTCCCCAGTGGTAAGCCAAATCAACGGCTGATAAAAATTTCAGGGCAAACGCCAGCTCAATAAAACCGAGGATTACTTTAACTGAATTCAGCCAACCTCCCGATTTTGGCAATGAATTTAACCAGCCCGGGAAAGCGGCAAAAAGCGCAAAAGGCAGGGCAAGGGCTATGGCAAAACCAAGCATCCCGATGGCAGGACCGGTAACATTGCCGTTTACTGCGGCCTGTACCAGCAAACTTCCGATAATTGGGCCGGTGCACGAAAATGAGACCAGCGAAAGCGTAAAAGCCATAAAAAAGATACCTATTAATCCGCCTTTATCGGCAGCTTTATCCGATGCATTCAGCCATTTGGCGGGAAGCGTGATTTCAAATGCCCCGAAAAACGACAAGGCAAAAACCACAAAAATGATAAAAAATGCGAGGTTCATAATTCCATTGCTTGCCAGAGAATTAAGCGCATCGGGGCCCAGCGAAAGGCTGATGGTCAAACCAAGCAAAACATAAATTACAATAATTGAAGCAGCGTAAATAAGTGCGTTTCGTATTCCTTTTGCCCGGGTTTTACTTTGTTTTGTGAAAAAGCTAACGGTTAACGGAAGCATTGGAAAAACGCAGGGTGTTAGTAAAGCCAGTAAACCGCCGGCAAATCCGGCAAAAAATATAGCCCAAATTCCGAGGTTGCTCCCTTCTGGTTCAAATGAACCGGCATCCGGCGCAGCCGCAACAAAGGCAGACCCTTGTTTCACAGTTATTGAGTATTCCCGCGTTTCGGGTGGAAGGCACATTTCATCGCTGCAAACCATAAATGTAACTTCAACGCCAAGTTTTAAACTGTCGCTGGTTTGAAGGGCGATTTTTTGGATAAACGTTGTTTTTCCTTCTAAAAAGGAAACTTCGGCGTTATCAAATGCAGGTTCTTTCTTTGTAAGAGGTGCCGGTTCCGTAGTTTCACCAACAATCCGATAATCAGGATTGGGTTGATATTCAAATTTTGTAGGAATGGGACCTTTGCTTTTATCCTGCACTTGACTGTATATATGCCACCCTCCTTCTATATCAGCATTTATGATTATTCTTGCTGAATCGGGGGCAAAACGTTCTGCTTTCAATTCCCATTTTACAGGGTCGTATATCTGGGAAAATCCCGATACCGACACCAGTAAAAATAACATGGCTATTATTGTTCTCATTTTGGCTAATTGTTTAAAGTTTTACGATAACAGACTTTGCAGCCGTTTTACAAATTCTTTTTTCGGAGCTGCGCCTTTTAGTTTATCAACCACCTGGCCGTCTTTGAAAAATAATACAGTAGGAATATTCATAATTCCATATTTTACAGCCAGTTCCTGGTTTGTGTCAACATCCACTTTCCCTACAACTGCATTGCCCTCATATTCGTTATGTAATTCTTCAACAATTGGCCCGATGGCTTTACAGGGTCCACACCATTGTGCCCAAAAATCTACCATTACCGGTTGTTTTGATTGCATCACCACTTCCTCGAAGTTGCTTACTGTTATTTCTTTTGCCATAATATTTTTTATAAAAAAGGCGGAACTGTTGATTCCGCCTTTGGTTTTAATATTCTTAATATTTTATTTTGCCCCTTTTTTTGCCGTTGCCAATGCTTCAGCAAGTTCTTCGTTTGTTTTTGCAACGCTTACCTGGTTAATCAGTTTTTTTGATTCGGCATCGAAAAAATAAGCAACACCAGTTCCTTTATGTTCGGCCATTGCTTTATCCAAACCTACTTTTTTGAGTTCGGCAGCCGATTTGGCTTTTGTTTCATCGGTCGATAAATCGTTCATCACAAACTGAATGGCTCCATCCTTGTTGTTTTCCATAA
>JBBQPP010000364.1:0-4737 GCA_038217255.1 Bacteroidales bacterium
CCAAATATTTTTCGTATTTGGTGTATTGTTCGGCGGTTAAAATCTTTTTCATTTCTTTGTTCTGTTCTTCACGCATTTTTGTCATTTTTTCGCGCATTGAATCCCGGTCACCGCCACCTTGCATTTGTTCACGCATTTTTGACATTTCTTTGCCTGATTTTAAATTAAGATCATAAACTTTTTTCTCCTGATCTTTGTCTAATCCACATTTCTCTTTAATGTCAGTTGTTTGTTTTTTTGCCATCTCTTCAGGAGTTGAGTTTTGCCAGTTTTGAGCTGTGCCAACCATTGTACCCATTATCAGGGCAATCAAAAGGAATCCGATTTTTTTCATTTTTATTAATTTTAAAATTTAACTACTCAAACGATTTACGAACCATTCGACACTTTAATTTTAAAAAGGTTTAACCCTTTGAAAAAAAGAAATTTATCAGAGCATGAAACCCATATTTAATCCAACAATATCTGAACTGCCCCAGCTTTCTAATAACTTATATTTTTCGAAGGCATAGTATATTTTTAACTTGAAATGTTGTTGTTGAACAATCGACAGTCCTTCGTAAAACCTGACCAGGTGGAATCCAACTTCATTCAATTTAAAAAATGTTTCTTCTGATGTATAAAATTTCATACCCCAATTGGTTAAAGCAGGGAAATCAACTCGAAACTCTTGCCTGTATCTGAAATGGTGCAAATCATTTTCAAAAGATCTGTATTCAAAGCGGATTGAATATTTAAAGTCAAATTGTTTGTATTGCTTTGTGAAATTTGCGATCAACATCGTGCGGTTTTCCTGAATCCAACCAGGGTATGTATTTGCCTTTGCAACCCGGAATCCGGCCCCATATTCAAACCACTTCCCGGGTTGATGCGATAAAACTAGTTCGGCATATTTTTGTTTTAAAGCATTTTGTTTGGGTGAGAAATGGATATTTTCGGCAACATCAACCGAAATGTTTTTCCAGGGCTGAATTATAACTTCGTTTTTATTCCATAGTAGAAACCTTCTTTCCGTCTGCCCGAACGTTGTAAAGGCAAAAAGACAGTAAATTAATATGAAACAAAATTTAATCATTGAAACAAAAAAGGATTACAAATTTTGTAATCCTAATCTTTAAATTGTTTAGAACCTATTTTTTCTTAGATGGCAATTTTGCCCCTCTTTGTTTAGCCATGTCTTCCAACCGTTTTTGAAAATTCGATTTCGGAACAGCTTTCTTTTTATTTGCCTGTAGCTGCTTGTGAATTTTATCTTCATCAACAAAATGCCGAATTAAAAAGGTTTGACCGATTGTAATTACGTTGGCAAGGAAATAATAATAACTCAAGCCTGATGAATAACTATTCAAAATAAACAGGAACATTACCGGCATCAAATACATCATCGTTTTCATTCCCGGCATTGAATTGCTGCTCATTGCCTGCTGGTTCATGCTGGTTGACACAATGGTTGTAATTGTCATCAAAAGACAGAATAAACTTACATGGGCGCCATAAAACGGTATTTCAAAGGGCAGATTTAAAATTGAATCATAAGTTGATAAATCGGTTGCCCAGAGGAAACTTTCCTGCCGCAATTCAATTGAAGTTGGAAAGAAAAAGAACATGGCAATCAATATTGGGAATTGCAACAACATTGGCAAGCATCCGCCCATTGGATTTACGCCGGCTTTTTTGTAAAGCGCCATTGTTGCCTGCTGTTTTTCCATCATTTTATCAGAGCCGTATTTTGCACTTAACTCATCAATTTCAGGCTTCAAAACACGCATTTTTGCCTGTGACATATATGATTTGTAAGTAAACGGAAACAAAACTGATTTGATGAAAACGGTAAGCAGCAAAATGATAATCCCAAAATTATTAATGTATTTCCGAAGAAAATTGAAAATAGGGATAATAACATACCTATTAACCTCACGAACAACCGGATATCCTAAATAAACAAGGCTTTCCAAACTAATATCATATTGTTTTAAAGTTTGATAGTGATTCGGTCCAAAATAGAATTGCATCCCAATTGTCTCACTTGGTTTCCCTTCATAAGGAAGCGAAATATCGGCATGAAAATTAGCCAAATATTCCGGGTTGTCTTTGTATTTATCCTGTCGGATTTGTGCATTGGCAAACGATTCATTGGAAATAATAGTCGAGTTAAAAAACAACTGTTTAAATGCAATCCATTTAATCCGTGTAGTTAAATTTTCTTCATCAGATTTTGCCTTGCTAAGATTATCAACCTCGTCTTCAAAGAATTTATAATTGATATTTGTATAATTATCTTCCCCAAATTTTGATATGCGTTCCTGGCGCGGAATATCAAATGACCAATTGAAATCAAGGTAAGATTGATTTGCTGCAACATACTGGTTCATTCCCTGCATTTTCACGTCGAAACCGACAAGGTAAGAGTTGTATTCCAGCGTGTAATCGTATTCCATAAAACTACCGGGCGCAACTTCCAAACGAAAAGAAACAGTTTCTTTACCACCCGGATTTTCTTTGTTGAATTTGATTTTACCTTCGCTTCCTTTCTTAACTTCAGGCCCGGTTACCACAGTTGCTTTTCTATCCATAACTGGAGAAAAATATAGCTCCTGAGTTTTTATGCTCCTGTTTTGAGCGAAAAAGTTTAACCCGAACTGGGTTTTTGGCCCATCGAATAAAATAAGTGGCAGCGAGTCGTTTGTTTGGTAATTTTTCAATTCTACTGAATAAACCATTCCTCCTTTATTGGAAAAAGTAATCTTCATCAAATTGTTTTCGAGCGTATAAAACTCCTCTGCTCCAACTGCTGCGGCTCCAAAAACGCCAAATTGTTCTGAGTTTTTTTGTAACTGATTTTCAGTATTTACTGAATCAGCTTCAACTGTTGAATTTTCAGTTGCTGCCTGCTGTTCTGCCTGCTGTTGCAACAGCAACTCATTTTGTTTTTCTACAAGTGTTAATGAATCTCTTCTGTATTTGGCAGTTTCAATTTCTTCTTTCGAAGGTTTATTGATTATTGAAAAAACAACTAAAATCGCGAAGATAAGGACAATTCCAATTATCGATTTTTTATCCATTTTTAATTATTGAACTAACGAGTTTTTAATAAAATCTACAAACAGAGGGTGAGGATTTAAAACTGTACTTCGGTATTCGGGATGAAATTGTACACCCACAAACCACTTATGGTTAGGTATTTCAATGATTTCAACCAAATCGGTTTCGGGGTTTACACCAACGGGGACCATCCCGGCAGCGATATATGTTTCGCGAAAAGCATCATTAAATTCGTAACGGTGCCTGTGGCGCTCGTGAATTGTAAGTTTATTGTATGCTTTGCATACATTTGAGTTGTTGTCAATTATCCGGCATTCGTAAGATCCAAGTCTCATAGTTCCGCCATAATCGGTAATGCCTTTTTGTTGTTCCATTAAATCAATAACCGGATATGGAGTTTTTGGCGACATTTCGGTGGAATCGGCATCTTCCATATTTAGCACATTTCTTGCAAATTCAATAACTGCAACCTGCATTCCAAGACAAATCCCAAGGTATGGCACATTATTTTCGCGGGCATATTTTGCTGCCAGTATTTTTCCTTTCATTCCACGGTGGCCAAACCCGGGAGCAACAATAATTCCATTCAAATTCGAAAGCATTTCAACATAATTACTGCTATTGATGTCTTCAGAATGAATCCAGTTGATATTTACTCTGCAACTGTTTTCGGAACCTGCATGAACAATAGCTTCTGCAATCGATTTGTAAGCATCACGCAATTCAACGTATTTTCCAATTAGCCCGACTTCAATGGTTTGAGTAGGGTTTTTAAGTCTGGTCAGAAAATCATTCCATGAAGAAAGATCAATTTCATCATTTATTGGAAGGCCTAGTTTTTTCAAAACCGTAATGTCGAGTTTTTGTTCTAGCATTTTTAACGGCACTTCATAAATAGTGGGAACGTTAATCGACTGAACTACAGCCTCAATTGCCACGTTACAAAACAGGGCTACTTTTTCGCGCACTGATAAATCAATATCATATTCGGTCCTCAACACCAAAATATCGGGTTGAACCCCTTCTTCGAGCAATTGCTTGACAGAGTGCTGTGTAGGTTTCGTTTTTAATTCGCCGGTAGCTGCAAGATATGGCACTAAAGTCAAGTGGATTACCAAGGCTTTTGAGCCAAGTTCCCATTTCAACTGCCGGACAGTTTCAATGTAGGGCAACGATTCAATGTCGCCAACAGTGCCACCAATTTCGGTAATAACGATATCATATTTCCCCTTTGAACCGAGGATTTTTATCCGACGTTTTATTTCATCAGTAATGTGTGGTATTATTTGGACAGTTTTCCCTAAGTAATCGCCTTTTCGTTCTTTGCTGATTACTGATTGGTAAATCCGGCCGGTTGTAACATTGTTAGCTTGCGAAGTTGTCTCATTCAGAAACCTTTCATAGTGGCCTAAATCAAGATCAGTTTCAGCTCCATCTTCAGTTACAAAACATTCGCCATGTTCATATGGATTTAAAGTTCCCGGATCGATATTAATATATGGATCCAGTTTTTGAATTGTGACCTTAAACCCCCGTGATTGTAATAATTTGGCCAAAGAAGAGGCTAAAATTCCTTTCCCCAGCGATGAAGTAACTCCACCGGTAACGAATATGTATCTTGTTTCCGACAATTTTCTCAATTTTTTTGATTTTAAGGCACAAAATTAATCAATAAAACTTATCTGAAAACTAAAC
>JBBQPP010000365.1:0-4728 GCA_038217255.1 Bacteroidales bacterium
TTTCGCGCCAAATAAAAAAATAACTGTTTTGAGGAATTTTGAAGAATTAGGAGTAGGCAAAAAATTTATTCTGGGATTGAACGATATGAATATCATCACTCCAACCGAAATACAAAATAAAGTAATACCAATTTTAATCAACTCGAATACTGATTTGGTGGGACAAGCGCAAACTGGAACTGGGAAAACCGCTGCCTACGGATTACCGCTGCTCCATAAAGTTGATCCCGGACAAAACAAAGTACAGGGATTGATTCTTTGTCCAACGCGCGAACTGGGGCAGCAAATTGCAAAGCAGTTGTTCAAATACACGAAATATTCAGCAAAAATATTTACCGAGGCAGTTTATGGCGGCGCCCCAATCGAAAGGCAATTGAACGCCCTAAAAAAACCAACCCACATAGTAGTTGCAACACCGGGTCGGCTGATCGACTTGTTGAAACGGGATGCAGTGAATTTAAGCCATGTGAAAACTGTAATCCTCGACGAAGCTGACGAGATGCTAAGTATGGGTTTTAAAGATGAATTGGATGAAATCCTGCGTCATACTTCGTCAGCCGAAAACAAATGGCTTTTTTCGGCAACAATGCCTGTAGGAATTAAACAGATTGTAACCAAACATTTGGCTGCCAGTGCAATTCGTATTGAAGTGAATGAAAAAAATGTAATCAATAAAAATATTGATCACCAATATTTGATTGTTGATGAGCGCGATAAACTTCATGCACTTTTACAATTCTTAAAATCCGAAGGAGCCCACAGGGGAGTAGTTTTTTGCCGAACCAAAGTTGCAGCACAAAAATTGGCTTTACAATTGGAAGCAAAGAATATAACTGCTGGCGCTATTCATGGCGATTTGATGCAAAAAGAACGCGACAAAGTGATGCGGGCGTTTAAAAACGAATCTTCGCAAATACTTGTTGCAACTGACCTTGCAGCGCGCGGGCTCGATATTGAAGCACTTTCCTTTGTGGTTCATTACCAATTGCCCGATAAAGACGAATATTACACCCACCGCAGCGGCAGAACAGCACGTGCCGGGAAAAAAGGAATTTCGCTGAGTTTGGTAACACCTTTTGAAACAAAGCAAATTCGGTTTTATGAAAAAACTTTGCACATTTCATTTAGTCTGATTAAGTAAAGAAATATCCCCGTCCGACTGATTCGTCCGGGCAGACAGTATCCATTGACCAACGACCAAAAACTTTAGATTTCAATATAAAAAGTCGTCCCATTTTGTTTTGTGCTTTCGAATCCAACTTTTCCTTTTAAGTAATTTTCACCTAAAAGTTTCATGCTGTATGTACCAATTCCACGGCCTATTCCCTTTGTTGTAAACGAACGCTGGAATAATTGCAATTGCACATCATTTGGAATATAAGTTGTGTTATGCACCGTAAATCTCACGATTCCATTTTTATGGGCTGATGAAATTGTTACAACCGAAGCGGGCATAGAAGCTTCAATAGCATTTTTTATCATATTTCCAATAATCCGACGAAGCAGAATCGGGTCTGTTTCAACAATTATATTTTCCGAATCACTACTGATTGAAATAAATTTGTCAGCTACAATTTCATGCCTTGAATATAAATCTGCCAGGTCTTTTAATATTTTAAATGACTCAATTTCGGTTGCTTCCACAGTAAGATCTCCGTTTTCCGCTGCAGTATAATAGCGTTGCCCCTGAATTTCACTTATCAGGTTTTCCGAAGCACGGCTGATCATTTCAGCAATTTCTTTCATTTCAGCTGTGTCTTTAATTTCGGGCATTAAACTCGATAAACCTGAAATGCCACCGGCACTATTTAAAACGTCATGGAAAAATATTCTATCCAGGGTTTGTTTTCTTTTTTCATCACTAATATCTTTAATTATAAAGATTGTTAACGTTTCATTGTCAATATTAAACAAGGTTGCTTTTACCCGAAAATCGAAGGCATCATTTCTATTTGTGCGTATGCGACATTCCTTTTCTGAAGATTGTTCAGGTTTAACCTCGAGCATTGCATTTACCGCTCCGCAGGTGCTGCAGAATTTTGTGGTTCCACATCCTCCTTCCGATTTAAATGCGTTGGTGCAATTTAGGACCTCACCAATCCTGTGTCCAAATAATAATTTATTATTGGGGAACCCAATTGACTTCGTGAATTCTTCATTGGAATAAACAATCTGTCTTTTATCGTTTAATACAACCAGTTTGTCTGAAACTGAATCCAAAATTTTGGCATAGAGTTTATTTTGCCTGAATATATTGCATTGTTGTTCAACGATTTTTACACTTTCCCTTTCAGCCATGGCAAATTCTGTTGTTATAACATTATTTCTCATTGGTTTGTAAATGTTTTTTTAGACCTGTTTTAATCACAGAATTTTTTATGTAAAAAAATGGTTACAATTTTAATCCAGTAAATTTAGAATTTCGTGAAAAAGCGAATTGGTATAAAACAACCAATGAAACAACTAAACCCAAAATAGCTGCTGAAAAAGCGATTAATAATAAAGTTTCCATGATGTAATAGTTTTAATTGTACTTTAATTAATTATGGTGTAAAACTACGATTGAAATTGCGTTCATGGATTTGCAAATTACTTAAATATCGGTAAGCGTTTAGCTGATATTTGCATCAGTATTTTATGTTAATCTGGAAATAACAGTTGGTTTTCATTCAGATAATGGATTTACAGCTTATACAATCTTAATAATCTCAACTTCTTTTTCCTGAAAAATAAATTTGTCATTTACTTTTTTGCGGTGCAATATTTTGCCCATTGGTGAGGCAAGTGAAATGCAATAAAAATTTTGTTTTTCGCATTCAATTTTCCCAATCCCTTTTGAAATAAAATAGTTTTCCCTGTTTGTAAATGCAAGACAACCAAATTCAACTGAATCAAATTTTTTTACCAGGTCCATTTTCGAAATTTCATTTTTCAGTTCAATAGTTTTATTAAGTTGAATTGTAAGTTTTTCCAATTCAAATTGCACCATCGCCCGGCCGGTTTCGTACTTATCGCCCACGCTGCTTTTGGTTTCGTTGTCGCGCGATTCTTTTGCCAGTTCAATATCGCTAATTGCGGTTTCAATTCTTTTATCTAAAATTTTATGGATTTGATTAACAAGGATTTCTTTGATTTCTGCCATGTTGTTATTTGTTACTGAATTCTGGATACTGCCCGCCCACACGACCCGGTCGGACGGGGCTGGTTACTGGATAATAAAATCCGGAACTCTGAACCTGCCCGTTTTCTTATTTCAAGCAGAGGTTGAACTCTAAACTATAAATCCTTATGGATTCCATCTCCCCGATAGATATCGGGGCCAACTGTGTAAATACAGATGGAATCCAAACCTGGTACCTGGGATTTGTATCCCGGAACCAGAAACTCTACAATATTGGCTAATCTTTACTATTCACCATTTTCAATTCATAGATATCTTTTCTCCTGTCTTTCAGGTTTCTAACGCTACCAAATTGGTTTAATTCGCGTAATAAATCAATGTCGAGGTCGGCAATAACAATCATTTCGGTATTTGGCGTAGCCTCAGCTTTGATTCCGTTGGCCGGGAAAGCAAAATCACAGGGTGTAAAAACCATTGACTGGGCATAATTTATGTCCATGTTATGCACTTTGGGCAGGTTGCCAACACTTCCGGCAATTGCCACGTAACATTCATTTTCGATGGCGCGCGCCTGAGCACAGTATCTAACTCGGGAATAACCGTTTTGTGTGTCAGTTAAAAATGGAACAAACAAAATATCCATTCCATCGTCGGCAAGCAGACGGCTGAGTTCGGGGAATTCAACATCGTAACAAATCAAAATCCCAATTTTTCCACAGTCGGTATCAAAAACCTGGAGTTTGTTCCCCTTTTCCATTCCCCAAACTTTAACTTCATCAGGCGTAACGTGAAGTTTTTCATACCTGTCGACTGTGCCATCGCGCCTGCATAAATAGCCAACATTAAAAAGGCTGTTATCTTTAATTTCAGGAAGGCTGCCCGAAATGATATTAATATTGTACGAAATGGCCAATTCGGAAAACCGTTGGATGATGGTTGGCGTGTGAAGCGCAAGTTTTCTGATGGCTTCAGGTTCGGTTAAATGATTGTCTTCAGCCATCAACGGTGCGTCAAAGAATTCTGGGAACAAGGCAAAATCAGAACGATAACCTGAAACTGCATCTATAAAAAATTCAGCTTGTTGTAAAAGATCGTCCATGTTTTTATATGGCCGCATTTGCCATTGTATCAAGCCTAAACGCACGAGTTTTTTTGAAACGCTGGCTTTTGTCTGTTTTTGCTCGTAATATATATTGTCCCATTCGAGCAAAACAGCGTATTCATTGGAAGCTTCATCACCTTCGAGATAATTTTTCAGCACTTTTGAAGGGTGAAAATCGTTTGACACTTGAAAGTTTAAAACCGGATCATGAATTTCTTTCCTTCGCACTTTTTCAATGTATTCCTTTGGCGACATTGAATCGGAAAATTTGTGATAATTAGGAATTCGGCCTCCAAAGGCGATTCCCCTTAAATTCAGCCGCTCACACAATTCTTTTCGATAATCATATAGTCTTCGTCCAAGGCGCAAACCACGAAACTCACGTTTTACAAAAATATCAATTCCGTATAAAATATCGCCATCAGGATTATGTGTATTAAAAGTGTAATTACCTGTAATATCTTTGTAAGTATGTTTGTTTTCAAACTTTTTGTAGTCGATTATT
>JBBQPP010000366.1:0-4704 GCA_038217255.1 Bacteroidales bacterium
GGAAGCTGTAAAAAAAGCCGGTGAGCAGGAGTTTAATTACAGTGGTGAATATGATGCGCTTGCCCGGTTTGAGGGCACGCATCCAAAAGTAATGGCTGAGCGTGTTAAACGGCTAAACTGGAAAGTGAACGTTGACCTCAACAAAACAAACATGAAACTGAAATACAGGATACTTTATAAGATTGAAAATTGGTTTGGGGTGCGCATGTTTGAATATAGAAATTACAGGATTTTAAGGAATTGAAATTTATTTGTTTTTTTGGGTAAAAATATATTTTATGAAAAATTATCAGTTTACTGCAGAAATAACATGGGATAAGGAATTAAAACAATATATCGGAAATGTGCCTGAACTGCCCGGTGCACATACACAAGCATCATCCTTAGATGAATTGAATATTCAATTAAAAGAAGTTATTGAGCTTTGTTTGGAAGAAATTTCGGCTGATGAATTGGATGATTTGCCAAAATTGGTTGGGATTCAGCAAATTAATATTGCAGTATGAGTAAGCTTCCGCTAATAACTGTCAAGGATTTTGAAAAACTCTTATTTGATCTTGGATTTGATGGAAACCAGGTTTTAGCTCGTCCATTAACCCGACAGATTTTGAGAGAAATTGAAATAACGCCGGAAGAATTTGGTCGGCTTATAAAATAATAAAATTCTACTTGAATAGTTTCCTCGCCTCCTCCAACTTCCGGCAAAAAAATCACTTTTCCTGGTGTTTATTTCAGAAGCTCCTCAACACGTTGGATAAATAATTGGGACTTTGGAAACAACCTCACAACGGTTTCTTCATCAAAGTCATAAAAATCGTTATAATCCCCCTTGTGTCGCTTTTCAAATAAATCGGTGTAATGTTTTGCAAGATCTCGTTCAATTATCCCTGTTTTTACAAATTTCTGACCTAATACTTGTCGCATGCCTTTGTGACTTGAAGCAGAAAAATTGTGTTTTGTTAATAATGCACCAACTGCATAAAAACAAGCATAATACATTCGATTTATTGCTGTATTCCAAAACTTGTTTTCAATGTGTTTTTCAACTTCCAAAATTGTTTCTTTTGCCCGTTGAATTCTATATTGAGCGAAATCGCCAATTATTGGAGTTGTCATAATAATTGCCCTTCTTTCATTACAGTTTTGTAGAAAGGTGTTATTTTATAAATATTATTCCAATCATGTTCGGAATAAATCATTGGACTGATTATTTCTCCGGTATCAAACTCCAAATCATATAAGGGGGAAGTAATTTCATCTTCAATTTTAGAAGTAATTTCTTTATCTTTTAACAGAATTAACAAATCCCAATCTGATTCTTTGTTTGCAGTACCTCTGATGCGTGATCCGTAAAGATAAACTTTGGCCGTCGGGAATTTTGTTTGAACAATCCTTTTTATCTGAGCTATTATTTTACTTTCTGTACTCATAACCCAAAGATAATTAATTTACCTGAATAGTTTCCTCGCCTCATCCAACTGTTCTGGTTTCCCAACGTCCATCCACAAATCCGAATCATCAAAATATCCTTTTATTGAATATGTTTTCGCAAGTTCAAGGTAAAAATCTGTAATTGAAAACCGATCGGTTTCGGGCATCAGTGAAAATATTTCGGGTTGAACAATGTGGATACCGCTGTATGCCATTTCAACTGCCATTTTGAAATTTTCAGGTCGCGATATTTTTGTTTCCCCGGTTTTTTTGTTTATCCAACCCACCAACTGTTTGTTTTCGTCGAATTTAAAATAACGTTGTGTTTCACGGTTTCTGACAGCTAAAGTTACAAGGGGATTTGATTTTAAGTGTTCTTCCAACAAAAGTTGTAAGCTTAAGTTGCTGATAATATCCACATTGTAAATCAAAATCGGTTCTTTTCCTGCAAGAAATTTGGATGCTTTTTTTAATCCACCACCAGTGTCAAGCAGTTTTTCTGTTTCATCTGAAATGTGGATTTTAATCCCGAAATCATTCTTTGTTAAAAATGAAATAACAAGTTTCGAAAAATGATGAATATTGACAACAATTTCAGTTATTCCCTCTTTTTTCAACTTTTCAATTGATTGTTGCAGCAACGTTTTTTCGCCAAGCTCAACAAGCGCTTTGGGTTTGTCGGAAGTTTCGTTGTTTAAACGGGTTCCGAGACCCGCTGCAAAAATCATAGCTTTCATGGTTACCGAATCCGGTTCAAACTCCTTATCAATGCTTCGTCTTTACCAATTGCGCGAATGGCAAGAAAATCGAGAATAGCCGCAATAATTGGGAACACAACCGGTATTTTGAATGCCACTTTTGTCCCGTCGAAACCCGCATAAGTGAAATAGAAAAACAACCCAAATAACCCTAAAAGCAATACAATTGAAAAGACCAAAATGCGAATTTGAAGGATTCGTTTTTTGTAAAGGAAAATAACCACAAAATGAAGTAAGGTGATTATAGGAATAAATATAAAAATAGCCATCCCGTTGAAAATCAATTCATCTCCGTTAAAAATCCCTATGGCCACAAAAGTGTAAAGTTCGTTGTTTACCGATAATTCTGCAAAAGTTAGTTTCATTAAAGAGGCAATCAAAAGTGCCGAAACTAAAATGAAAACGGTTTGTATTCTTTGAATCATAATTTTTAAATTTTTGGCAAAAATAGTGTTTTTTATGAATGTCCTGTTGCCAGGGACATTGACTTTCCTAAGTCAATGAAAAAGTAATTCAAAAAGAAGTTAACTCATTTTGAAAAGCATTAGTTGCCGGACTTAGGAAAGTCCGGCTCCCCCAGTTCACAAACTTTCTCCACATCGTTCTGGTTTATGTACCACAAAAAGCCTTCAACTTTTGCGAACCCGGTTTCTTTCAGGATTTTGGCGTATCTTTTTACCTGCCATTTGTATTTGTCCGATTTTTTTTCGCCCGTTTTGTAATCGACAACTATTGCTTCGTTTTCAAAAAACATAATTCTATCGGGGCGCAATAATTTATCATTGGTTAGTAGAGTACGTTCGTTCAGTACTTTGTATTTTCCATTAAACCAGCCTTTTATCTGCGGGTTTTCAAAATTCAAAAATAAAGTTTCCTGAATTTCCTTTCTTTCAGTTTCATTGATTATACCATTGAATTCGGCTTTTAAACAGGCGCTTTCAATGTCATTTTTTGTTTTTACCGTCGATAAAATATCATGAATGATTTTCCCCTTGTTTTTTACAGCACCCCGGGTTTCACCTGTAACGAGAAAATCTTCGCCCGAATTGCGCAGTTTTACCCTTTCGCTAAAATCGTTAAACTGATAGTTTTTGATTTGGATTGATTTTGCTGATTTGTATTCTTCCTTAAAAGTTGGGATTTCGCCAAATTTAAAATTTGTTCTTTCATCGTTCCAACAATTAGTAAAAGGTGAGGTGGAAGAAAGGTTTTCAAGTGCCAGATTTAGCAGTGTTCCAACAGGTTTTAATGAATCCTGGTTGCTCTTTTTCTCTTCTTTTGGGTTGGGGCAATGCACAATCAAAACCGATTTTGCACGGGTAAACGCCACATAAGCCATATTAAAAACATCTATAAAAACGTTCGCCGATTCTTCGAAATACTCTGCCTTGAAAAAGCTTTTTTTCATATAGTTACCTGAAACAACCGGCAACAGTGGAAATTTATTGAACGGTGCAGTTTCGGGCCGGCACCAAAGGATTGGTGCGAATTTTCCGTTCTGTCCTAATTTCCAGTCAAAATAGGGGAGTAGCACGGCTTTATATTCAAGCCCTTTTGATTTGTGGACGGTGAGCAAACGGATTGAATCAATTTCCTCGTTTACATTTACCGAAGTTTCAAAACCATTTTCGTTCCACCAAAAAAGCAAGTTTGATAGGTCGTTGGAGAGCGAAGTTTTTAACTCTCCGGCTTTGTCAATCAGCGTTTGTAAAAATGGCAATTCGGTTTCAATTTCGAAAAGCTGAAAAACGGCACAAATTTGAGTGATTGCTTCATCGAGCGAAGTCAGTAAAACCTTTTCCTTTATCTGATTAATTTTTGGTTGTATTTCTAAATCGAAATGGTTATTGAAATTTTCATCAGGGATTTGCGATAAAGTACCGGTAGATTCATCTTTTTTTGCACTTTCAGTAGCCAGTTTTTCTCGTTTTTGAAGTTCAGGTTTTAGCCAGCTTTCCCACTGGTTTAATAGTGCAACTTTTGTAATTTCATTCTCGGGGTTTATAATCTGGTTGATCGCGTTGATTACAAGTAAAACCCCTTGCGAGGCATACAGGAAAAGTGATTCGTTGGATAGCACCGACAAATTGTAGTCTGCATTTTCGGGAAGTGCGGCTGCTGACAAAAATGCCTCAACTATTGGTGCGCCCTCCTTTTTTCTACGGATTAAAATAGCTGTTTCCGATGCTTTTATTCCTCTATTCTGCAACTGTTTAACCTGTTCTATGAGCTTTATCGCCGATTCTTTTTCAAAATCATCTTCATCGAAATACTGAATATTTACGAACCCTTTTGGTTCAGCATTTTCTTTTCCGGGTTTTTGTGCTATTGATTTGTAGATATTCATGAACCGCTGCTCAAGCGTTTCGTCTGTATCTTCAATTGTCGAAAAAAGTTGGTTGGCGAAAATATCTTTCAGGTTTTCAAAAATATTGTTGTTGAAATCGATGATATTTTTGTCACTCCGCCAGTTTTTTTCAAGTTGAATTTCTTTGATTTGGGATTCGAAAAAATC
>JBBQPP010000367.1:0-4675 GCA_038217255.1 Bacteroidales bacterium
TGAATTTTCATATTTACTATGTAGAAAGTTTATTTCCGAGAAATTTTTCGTCCATTTCTTTCTTCTTGTTTCCAAACTTCCCAGGGTGGGTTTCCCTGGTCGTAAATATCATCGATAGTCTTTTTATCTTTAAAAGTGTCCATGCTTGCCCAAAATCCTTTATGTTCCCATGAAACTAATTGTTGTTTATCAATCAGCCTTTTAAATGGTTCATCAACAAGTTCGTTACCATATTCCATATTATCAAAAATCTCTTTCCTTAATATAAAATAACCAGTGTTTATAAGCAAGTTTGAAGTACCGATTTGACTGATTTTGTTCACAGTACCATCTTCTTTTTTATCGACAAAATGAAAACTTTGCGATGAATAGCAGGACATAAAAGCAGCGGTTTTGTCCTTTTTCCCAATAAACCAATCTATCATGGATGGCAAAGGTAGATCGGTCAAACCATCGCTATAATTTGCAAGAAAAACCTCTTCATCCTTCAAATATTCCTTTACTTGCATCAAACGCATTCCAATATTTGCATTCAATCCGGTATCAACAAAAGTGATTTTCCAATCATGGATATCAGAATTTTGAAGTTCGATTTCCTTCCCACCTTTTGTAAAAACAAAATCGTTTGAAAGTGTTTCATCGTAATTGATGAAGTATTTTTTAATATAATCTGCCTTGTAACCTAAGCATAAAATAAAATCATTATGCCCATAATGGGCATAATACTTCATGATATTCCAAAGTATTGGCCGATAACCTATTTGCACCATAGGTTTCGGAATTTGATCTGAATATTCTCTTAAACGGATACCTTGTCCACCACAAAATAAAACTACTTTCATAACATTTTTTTTGTTAAGGGATGATTTAACTAATCGAGAACCATTAATTCAGGAATTGGTACAACAAATTTTCCACCCCACTCGCGCACGTATTTGTGCTGATTGATAATTTCGTCTTTTAAATTCCAGGGAAGGATAAAAATATAATCAGGTTTGGTTTCCTTGATCATATCAGGATGCAGGATTGGAATGTGGGTACCTGGTAAAAAGTTGCCTTGCTTGTGGGGGCTCATATCTACTGTATAATCAATAAAATCTGTCCTTACACCACAATAATTAAGCAGTGTGTTGCCTTTTCCCGGAGCCCCATAACCTACAACAGTTTTCCCATTCCGTTTGGCACTAATTAAAAAATCAAGGATTTTGCGTTTTGTTTCTTTTACTTTTTCTTCGAATTTCGAATAAAATTCAAGGCTTTCAAAACCAAGATCGAATTCGCGCTGTAAAAGTTTGGTTACCCTATCAGTCACTTCTTTTGTGGTATCATTAGAATGTTTTCCGTATATGCGCAAAGAACCTCCATGAGTTGGTAATTCTTCAACATCGAATAAAGTTATGCCGTGGTACGCAAATATGCGGTTTACTGCCACAAAAGATAAATATGAAAAATGTTCATGATAAATTGTGTCAAACTGGTTTTGTTCTATTAACTGCTGTAGATGCGGAAATTCCATTGTAATTACACCCTTAGCGGCCAACATTACTTTCATCCCCGACACAAAATCGTTGATATCGGGAACATGCGCCAGCACATTGTTGCCAAGCAGCAAATCGGCGTTTCCATACAAATACACCATTTTCTCAGCAGTGTTTTTACCGAAAAACTCAATTTCTGTCCTAACACCTTTTTCTCTTGCCGCCTCAGCAACATTAGCTGCCGGGTCAATCCCCAAAACCGGAATCCCTTTTTGATTAAACCATTGCAAAAGATAGCCATCGTTACTTGCAATTTCAACCACCAAACTATTATTGTCGAGGCCAAAACGCTCTGTCATCATCTCAGCATATTTACGGGCATGTTCAAGCCAGGTTTGTGAGTAAGAAGAGAAATATGCATATTCGTCAGCAAAAATCTCATAAGGCGTTGCAAATTCTTCTAATTGCATCAACCAGCATTTTTCGCACACAAAAGCATGTAACGGATAAAATTTCTCCATGTCGTTGGCATTTTCCGGTTTTACATGTTTTTGACATAGCGGTGACATGCCTAGATTGATTACGCTGTATTCTAACTTACTGTTGCAGAACCTGCATTTACTCGATGAATTTGCCTTTTTCATATTGTTTTTCCAGGGTTTTCAGTTTATAATTTTATATCGATTTCAATTATTTGCCAGGAACAAAATCATGTTGCGATTTGTCCTTTTCTGACATAACTGTTGGCTCAAACGGCCATTCGATTTTGAATATCGGGTCGTTCCAACGTATAGTTGCACCCGCACCGGGAACATAAAATTCAGACATCAAATAACTAATTTCACAATTATCTTCCAAAGTAATAAACCCGTGTGCAAAATCTTCCGGAACATACAGCATTTTATAATTTTCCTGCGAAAGTTCAACACCAATCCATTGTTTAAATGTTAAAGAATCCTTTCTCAGGTCAATAATCACATCATAAATACTGCCCCTTGTACAGCGGACCAACTTTGCCTCTTGAAATGGCTCGATTTGATAGTGCATACCGCGCAAAGTACCTTTTGACTTGTTAAAAGAAACATTTGCCTGGCTGATATTTGTATTCAAACCGTGTTCTTTCATTTCATTTGCGCACCACGACCGGCCAAACGAACCGCGTTCATCTTTCATCTGCTCAATTTCCAAGATGAAAGCACCTTTAAGTTTTGTTTCGGTAAATTTCATTTTTGGGGTAGAAGGCTATTTCCAGTTCCAATATAAATCGCTGTCCAAAAGATTGTTTTGTTTGAGCTGATTAATAACATTTAACCGCATCAAATTAGATTCTCTGAATTCTGGGTCGTTAAAACCCATTTCCATCAAGCTGTCATAAAGTGCTTTTATGGTCTGTTTCAGCGAGTAACAAGGTTGATGATTGGGTGCCATTTTTTTATATAAATCAAAATTTACTTTATATGAACGTTTGTCAGGCGGAGCATCAGCATTTACAGTAAATTTGCAGCCGACAACTACTTCAGCTACCATTTCGGCCAATTCTTTTACCTGATAATTCCATTCGTTACTACCTGTATTTATTGCCAGGAAATTACCCCCAAGTTCAGGTTTCCGTTGAATTGCCCAATCAATTGCACGGGCCATATCCAATACATTGATAAGTGGTCTCCAGGGTGATCCATCACTCAATATATCAATTCGTTTTGAAGCAACTGCTCCTGCCACAAAATCGTTGATTACCAAATCGAGACGCAAACGATTGCTATAACCACATGCAGTGGCAAAACGAAGACAAGTAACAGTAAAATCTTTCGAGGCAAGTGGCTCCAATTCTTTCTCGGCTGTTATTTTTGAGCGGGCATAAGCGGTAAGTGGGTTAAGTGTGTCTGTTTCAACTTTTGCATTGTCGTCAGCTTCGCCATATACACTGCAGCTCGATGCAAATATGAATGAACTCACACCTTTTTCCTTACCAACACTTGCCATATTTACAGCCGACTTGTAATTTACGTCCATTGTAACCTCTTCAAACCTGTTACCCATCGGATCGTTTGAAATTGCAGCCAGATAAACAATAGCATCAAAGTCGTTCAACAAATCCGGATTAAAATTACGAACGTCTCCAAAAATCTGTTGATTCAATTTTACCTCGGGCAATATTGGGGAATTGGTCAAACAATTGGCAAAAAAACCTGAATCATAACCAATCAATTCAGCATCCGGGTAGGTTTCCCTTAAACGACTTACAACTCCCGGACCTACATATCCTAAATTCCCTGTTATTAATATTTTCATTTTTTTGATATTTACAAAATCCTGGTTTAATTAAATTTTCTCCAAACAGGTGCAACCGGCCTTCCTATAAGATATTTTCCAACTCCTTCATCGAGTGCTTTTTTATAGATTACCATTGCATCCGACATTTTTTCGATTGTTTCAGCAATATCTTTATCAGAATGTGAATAAGAAACTATACTTGAAGGCATCAATAAACCGCGTTTCATTTGTTCCTGAATAAAAAGGGTTCGGAACGGTTGTGATGGTTTTATTTGTTGATCCCGTGTAGTGTAAACTGAACAGCAGTTGGGTCCGATAATTGAAATTTTATCTTCAATCCCTAATTCGAGGGAAGTCTTGTTAACACCTTCTTTTAGCGTTAGTCCCTGTTGATTTAAAAATCCTGTAACATCATTATTTCGATAAAACTTCATCGTAGCAATTGCTGCCGCCAAAGCGTGAGTTTCAGCGCCATGCGTTGTTGACATTAGAAAAACCCGCTCTTTTTTATGGTAGATTCCTCCCAAATCCATGAATTCCCTTTTCCCAGCTAGCGCAGAAATCGAAAAACCATTTCCCATTCCTTTTCCAAATGTTGACAAATCGGGATCGACATTGTGTACTTTTTGAGCCCCGCCATTGTGCCACCTGAAACCAGTAATCATTTCATCGAGAATGAAAAGTGCGCCGTTTTTATGGCAAATTTCTTTTGCTTTGTTTAAGAAATCATCTTTGGGTGGATCATATTTTTCAGGTTCCATAATAATACATGAAATTCTTCCCGGGTTCTCTGAAAACATTTTTTCAATACTTTCTAAATCGTTGTATGAAAAAGTTGCAACCATATTTTGCATAATCCCTGGAATACCTGAATTCATTGGTGTTGTACAAATAAACCAATCATCGACCGAAAAAAAAGGGTG
>JBBQPP010000368.1:0-4666 GCA_038217255.1 Bacteroidales bacterium
TGCAACAGGGGCATTACCCAAAATTGAATAAATCCATGAGTCTCCAGGAGTTCCTGAACGTTCTGCGAATATACCATAGGTAGCTCCTTTAACCCATAATGCAGTATTGGTATTTCCGGCAGCATTTATTGACACGTTTGAAAGAGGGGTGCTTGTGCCAATATTAACCCCTACTTTACCTGTGCTTGCCAATTTTAGTTGAGCGTTTACATCAAGCGTAGAAATAGCGATGCTGATTAAAATAATAAATAAATTTTTCAGTGTTGTTTATTTTTATGTTATCGAAAGTTTGTTATTTGAAAAAAATGATTTTCCCTGTGAATGGCCAGCGAAAGGCCATTTTGCCTCCTCAGTTGGGCACCGGGGAGGCAACTCAAACTTGCCTTGTAAGTTTTATGGTAAACTTGTTTTGCATTTTGTATTTTGTTGGCGACCTGCAAGTTTTGGGTGCAGGGTATTGTTTTTTTGGTTTTTAAATTAGTGTTACTAAATTACTGATTTATTAAGTATAAAATTTATGCTGTGCAACATACATTTGGTTTTTTTTGCAAATTGCTGAAAAACAGTAGTTTGTATAATGTAATTTATAATGTTTCTAAACATTTGTTTTGTTTTGGCAAAGCAAGGCACAGGTTGCACAACCGCGCCAGCGAGGTGAGGGATTTAAAAAAACCTCATCGCTGTTTTTCCAACCTCAGTTGGCAAATTCTCCACGATAAAAACCAACCATATTGAATTTTGGGCGGCAGAGGGAACCATTCTCTTTTTGCAAACAGAAGCGGAACCCAACTGCACGGCTTTAGTTTAGAAAAGAATGGTTCCTTTGTTCCAATAAGGTTAAATTAAGAATTATTACAAATAGTTAAGTTTACAATTCAAAAATTGCCACTACTCAATAAATTATATACTTTTGGAACTCGAAAAAAATAACACTATCAGAGTTAAATATGTCAGAAACTATTAAGTTAAGGAAAGGGCTGAATATTAAGCTAAAAGGAAGTGCGAAACAAGAACTTGAGACATTGCCGTTTCCAGCGACTGTTGCACTGAAACCCACCGATTTTCCCGGACTCACTCCAAAACTCATGGTAAAAACCGATGCCGTGGTAAAATCCGGTGATGCTTTATTTTACGATAAGTACCATCCTGAAATATTTTTTACGACACCTGTTGGAGGAAAAGTGATTTCAGTGAACCGGGGAGAAAGGCGTAAAATTTTGGAGGTAGTAATTGAAACGGACGAAAAAGCCGGTTCGGTTGAGTTTAAAAAAGCAGACCCAAATTCTCTTTCAGGAGATGAAATAAAAGATTTACTGATGAAGAGCGGAATGTGGCCATTTATAAAAAAACGTCCGTATGGTATAATCGCGTCACCTACCGAAACTCCAAAATCCATTTACATTTCAACTTTCGACACGGCTCCTTTGGCACCTGATTTCAATTTTGTTTTAAAGGAACAATTAAATACATTCCAAACCGGAATAAACGCTTTGGCAAAACTAACCCCGGGAAAAGTAAATTTGGGAGTTAATGCGAATTCTGCTTTTACCGGGATTAAAAACGTGGTTATAAACACTTTCGAAGGGCCGCACCCTGCAGGGAATGTAGGTATCCAAATACACAATACTTCACCAATCAATAAAGGCGATGTGGTTTGGACAATCAATGTTCAGGATGTGCTTTTCATTGGCAGGTTATTCGAAACAGGAAAAGTTGATTTCAGCAAAACAATAGTACTGGCAGGTTCCGAAATTGAAACCCCAAAATATTACAAAACAATTCTGGGTGCGCCAATTTCAATAATTATCGACAGAAAAATAAAAAATGTCGATTATAAACAACGCATCATCAGCGGCAATGTATTGACTGGAACACGTGTAAAACCTCAAAACTTCTTGGGTTATTACGATTCAATGATAACAGTTATTCCGGAAGGGGACGAATACGAATTATTTGGCTGGAGCTTGCCAGGCGTTGACAAATTCAGTGCATCAAAAACATTCTTTTCAAGTTTGTTGCCCAAAAAGGAATATGAAATGAACGCCAACTTGCACGGCGGAGAAAGGGCTTTTGTAATGTCGGGCCAATATGAAAAATTGGTACCCATGGATATTTTGCCTGTTCATTTGCTGAAAGCAATCATAGTCAACGATATCGACAAAATGGAACAACTTGGAATTTATGAAGTTATTGGTGAAGATTTTGCGCTTTGCGAATATGCCTGCACTTCGAAAATAAAAGTCCAGGATATATTAAAAATCGGAATTGACGTGATGATTAAAGAGTTAGGTTAGTTTTAAGGAAGAAATTAAAATCAGTCTTTAGAAGATGAAATTCATAAAAAACTTTTTTGAAAAAACAGAACCACTTGTTCAGAAGGGAGCCAAATATCACTGGCTACATTCGGTACACGATGGTTTTTTTACATTTTTGTTTGTCCCAAAGAAAACTTCAAAATCGGGGACACATATCCATGATCACATTGATTTAAAACGGACTATGTCAATTGTTGTGCTTGCACTTGTACCAGCATTGCTGTTTGGCATGTACAACACCGGATTTCAGCATTTCAAAGCCATAGGGGAAATCGGGACCACTGGTTTCATTGAAATGTTTTTTTATGGTTTGCTGAAAGTCCTTCCTGTTGTAATCGTTTCATATGGTGTAGGATTGGGAATTGAATTTGTGTTTGCCCAGTTCAGGGGCCACGAAATAAATGAAGGATTTTTGGTGTCTGGGATGCTGATCCCTTTGGTAATGCCAATAGAAACCCCACTTTGGATGATTGCTGTAGCAACTGCTTTTGCAGTAATAATAGGAAAAGAGGTTTTTGGTGGAACCGGGATGAACATTTGGAACCCGGCCTTGGTAGCCCGGGCATTTTTATTCTTTGCATATCCAGCACAAATGTCAGGGATAAAAGTATGGGTTTCGTTAAACGGAACAGACAAAGTTGTTGACGGTTTTACAGGTGCCACTGCATTGGCCGATGCTGCCGCCGGACATTTAAATTATAGTGTTGTAGATGCTTTCCTTGGTTTTATTCCGGGTTCAATAGGAGAAACCTCAACTCTGGCAATTTTACTGGGAGCAATTCTTTTAATAATAACAGGCATTGGAAGTTGGAAAATAATGGTTTCAACCGTTGCAGGGGGAGTAATTATGGGACTTATTTTGAATGCTTTTGCAGGCAGTGCAGGACTTTCTCCGGAAGCAGCTACTTACTTTGGAATGCCGTTCTGGCACCATTTGATTCTTGGCGGTTTTGCTTTTGGCGCTGTTTTCATGGCTACTGATCCGGTTTCGGGCGCACAAACAGATAAAGGAAAATGGATTTATGGATTTTTAATTGGGTTCATGGCAGTTTTAATCCGTGTTATAAACCCCGCATATCCTGAAGGAATGATGCTTGCAATATTGCTATTGAATACTTTTGCACCTTTAATTGACCATTATGTTGTGAAAGGCCACATTAAACGACGTTTGAAAAGGGCAAAAGTAAGTGCTTAAAAGAAAAATTATTGATCATGAACAGAAACGGTAATACATACACAGTTTTATATGCAGCAATTATGGTAATTCTTGTTGCTGCTATACTGGCCACCATTTCAATGTCGTTAAAAGATCGGCAGGTCAGGAACACGCAAATTGAGAAAAAACAAAGTATCCTGGCATCGGTAAATATTGAAAGTACAGCTGCAAATGCTGAAGAAATTTATGCCGAAAAAATAAAAAAAGAATACATTGTAAATGTAAAAGGAGAACAGGTTGATGGCGATGCTTTTAATGTAGATCTCAAAAAAGAACGTGCAAAACCAGAAGATAAAATGCAGCTCCCGGTGTTTGAATGCCAAACCGATGACGGACTAAAATATATTCTTCCTGTGCGGGGAACTGGCCTTTGGGGACCAATTTGGGGTTTCGTTGCATTGAACGATGATATGAACACTATTTATGGAGCCAACTTTGACCACCAGGGAGAAACTCCGGGATTGGGTGCCGAAATTTCAACGCCTGCATTTCAAAAACAATTTGCAGGGAAAAAATTGTTCGACAATAACGGAAAACTGACTTCGATTATTGTTGCCAAAGTTGGACAGGAAGCTCCGGCAGAACACAGAGTTGACGGTATTTCGGGAGGAACGATTACGAGTAAAGGATTACAAAAAATGCTTCTCGATGATTTCTCCAGTTATAAGGAATTTTTAAATAAGAAAAAATCATAAGCGATGAGTGAACCATTATTTTCAAAGAAAAATCTAAAACTGCTTTCGGATCCACTCAATAACAGCAACCCAATTACGGTTCAGGTTTTGGGGATTTGTTCGGCTCTTGCAGTAACAGCGCAGTTAAAACCGGCAATTGTAATGTCAATCTCAGTAATTGTAGTTGTAGCATTTGCCAACGTTATTATCTCACTTTTAAGAAATACTATCCCAAACCGGATCCGAATCATCGTGGAACTTGTGGTGCTTGCTGCCCTTGTAATCATGGTCGATCAGGTGTTGAAAGCATACGTTTATGACGTGAGCAAGCAACTTTCGGTATTTGTTGGGTTGATTATTACAAACTGTATCCTGATGGGCCGGTTAGAAGCATTTGCGCTGGGCAACCGTCCCTGGCAATCCTTCCTCGATGGGATTGGAAACGGTGCTGGTTATGCTGC